>CAJUPF010000024.1:0-16985 GCA_910588565.1 uncultured Lachnospiraceae bacterium | reverse complement strand
TTATGCCATACGGCAAATAATAAGGAAACACCCTCCGGGTATCCCTTTATGCCATACGGCAAATAATAAGGAAACACCCTCCGGGTATCCCTTTATGCCATGCGGCAAATAATAAGGAAAGCGGGATTATACGATGATAAAAGCAGGAATTATCGGAGCAACCGGATATGCAGGCGGAGAACTTGTCAGACTTCTTCTTGGCCATAAACACGCAGAAATCAAATGGTTTGGCTCCAGAAGCTATATAGACAAAAAATACGCAGAAGTCTACCAAAACATGTTTGAACTGGTAGAAGACCGTTGCTTAGACGACAATCTGAATGAACTGGCAAAACAGACAGACGTGATCTTCACCGCCACCCCACAGGGATATTTAGCCTCTATCTTAACAGAAGAAATACTAAACCAGGTGAAAATTATAGATTTGAGCGCAGACTACCGTATCAAAGACGTATCCACTTACGAAGCCTGGTACAAAATAGAACACAAATCCCCCCAGTTTATAAAAGAAGCCGTATATGGCCTCTGCGAGATCAACCGGGAAAACGTTAAATCCGCAAGGCTGGTGGCAAATCCCGGCTGCTACACGACCTGTTCGATTTTAACCGCCTATCCTCTGGTGAAAGAAGGGCTGATTGACGCGGATACTCTGATTATTGATGCCAAATCTGGAACTTCCGGAGCGGGACGGGGTGCAAAAGCGCCCAATCTCTTCTGTGAAGTAAATGAAAATATAAAAGCATACGGTGTGGCAAGCCACAGACATACGCCGGAGATTGAGGAGCAGCTCGGTTATGCGGCTGGCAGGAAGCTGAAAATAAGTTTTACACCCCATTTAGTTCCTATGAACCGTGGGATTCTGGTTACAGAATATGCATCGCTGAAAAAAATCGGCGGCGCGTATCCTTCTTATGGGCAGATCAAAGCAGTTTACGATACATACTATGGCAGGGAAAGATTTATCCGCGTTCTGGAACAAGAGGTATGCCCGGAAACGAAATGGGTAGAAGGCAGTAATTATGTGGATGTGAATTTTAAAATAGATGAAAGAACCGGACGAATTATTATGATGGGCGCACTGGATAATCTGGTCAAAGGCGCGGCAGGGCAGGCGGTTCAGAATATGAATCTGTTGTTTGGAGAAAAGGAGTCGGAAGGATTGGAACTGGTTCCAATGTTTCCATAAGGAGAACATACCTATGTGCAGCACAGGACATCATACAAAAGCATCGGGCGGAACCGATTATTTGATCCGCCCGATGCGGACAGAAGATTATCCAAGCGTATACCGGCTTTGGATGGGAATTAAAGGGTTTGGAATCCGCAGTATTGATGATTCCAGAGAAGGCGTGGAACGTTTTATTAAACGGAATCCTGATACAAGCATTGTTGCGGAACTGGACGGAGAAATCATCGGTTCTATTTTGTGCGGCCATGATGGGCGGCGGGGCTGCTTTTACCATGTCTGCGTCAGGGAAGATATGAGAACACGCGGCATTGGCAGGGCGATGGCAGTCGCAGCCATGAAAGCGCTGCAGGCGGAAAAAATCAACAAAGTATGCCTGATTGCATTTACCGAAAATGAAGTCGGCAACCAGTTTTGGAAAAGCGTAGGCTGGACGTTCCGTAAAGATTTAAACTATTATGATTTTGTATTAAATGAAGAAAATATTACGAGATTTAATGAAACGTAGGCAATAGGAAGGAGCAAGAGAGAATGAAAAAAGTAAAAGGCGGAGTAACTGCCGCACAGGGATTTTTGGCAGCATCAACAGCAGCCGGGATTAAGTATGCAAATCGAACCGATATGGCAATGATTTACAGCGATACTCCCTGCATGGCAGCCGGAACATTTACGAAAAACGTTGTGCAGGCAGCTCCGGTGAAATGGGACAAAGCGATTGTATCGGACAGTCCGTTTGTGCAGGCCGTTGTAGTAAACGCGGGCATTGCCAATGCCTGTACAGGCAAAGAAGGGATGTCTTATTGTCTGGAAACAGCCCGGCAAGCAGCGAAACAGTTACAGATTCCGACGGATTCCGTTTTGGTAGCATCTACGGGCGTTATCGGAATGCAGCTTCCCATAGAGAAGATCCGGGACGGCATCACAACGATGGCCGGGGAGTTAGCGGATACGCCGGAAGCCGGAAATCAGGCGGCACATGCGATTATGACGACGGATACCCATGAAAAAGAGGCGGCAGCAGAGTTTGTGGCAGGCGGCGTGACTGTGACCATCGGCGGCATGTGTAAAGGTTCCGGTATGATACATCCCAATATGTGTACGATGCTGAGTTTTATTACAACTGATCTTGCGATTTCCAGAGAACTGCTGCAGGAAGCGCTTCGGGAAGATATTCAGGATACCTACAATATGATTTCTGTGGACGGAGATACCTCTACAAATGATACCGTACTTCTGCTTGCAAACGGAACGGCAGGCAATCCCGTTATTACCGAGAAAAATGAGGATTATGAAGCGTTTAAACAGGCGCTGAACTATGTCAATACAACGCTTGCAAAACAGATGGCGGGTGACGGCGAGGGCGCGACAGCGCTTTTTGAGGCAAAAGTGATTGGAGCAGAGAGTAAAGAGCAGGCCAGGATTCTGAGCAGATCGATTGTCAGTTCCAATCTTTCCAAGGCTGCGATTTACGGGCATGACGCGAATTGCGGGCGGTTTATTTGCGCGATGGGATATTCCGGCGCACAGTTTGATCCGGATCAGACCGATATGTTTTTTGAAAGCGCAGCAGGACGGATACAGGTAATCCATCAGGGAGCAGCGGTAAATTATAATGAAGAACTTGCGACAAAGATATTGTCGGAGCCGGAAGTGACTGTAATTGCAGATATCAAAATGGGCGATTGCGAAGCCGCTGCATGGGGCTGTGATTTAACATTTGATTATGTAAAAATCAATGCGGATTACAGATCTTAGAGGAGGAGTTATTATGGAAGAAAGAATACAAAAAAGCATGGAAAAAGCAGCGGTCTTAATTGAAGCCCTGCCGTATATCCAGAGATTTAACCGGAAAATTATTGTCGTAAAATACGGCGGCAGCGCCATGGTAGATGAAGAATTAAAGCGTCAGGTCATTCAGGACGTCACACTTTTAAAACTCGTAGGATTTAAGCCCATTATTGTGCATGGAGGCGGCAAGGAAATCAGTAAATGGGTCGAAAAAACAGGTATGGAGCCGGAATTTGTCAACGGACTGCGCAAAACAGACGCAGCAACCATGGAAATTGCAGAAATGGTACTGGGAAGAGTCAATAAATCGCTGGTTCAGCTGGTGGAAGAGCTGGGTGTGCTGGCGGTTGGAATCAGCGGCAAAGACGGCGGACTCCTTCGGGTAGACAAAAAATATTCCGAAGGACAGGATATCGGATTTGTCGGTGAGATTAAGAAAGTCAATCCCAAGATACTCTATGATCTGCTGGAAAAAGACTTCCTGCCGATTGTATGTCCGATTGGAATGGATGACGACTACAATACTTACAATATCAACGCAGACGACGCAGCCTGCGCCATTGCACGGGCAGTACAGGCGGAAAAGCTGGCGTTTTTAACAGATATCGAGGGCGTATATAAAGAGCCTTCCGACAAATCCACATTGATTTCCGAACTTCCGATTTCGCAAGCAAGAGAACTGATTGCAGATGGCTATATCGGCGGCGGAATGCTTCCCAAACTCAATAACTGTATTGAAGCCATTGAAAACGGCGTATCAAGAGTGCATATCTTAGACGGCCGTATTGCGCACTGCCTGCTTTTAGAGATTTTTACCAACAAAGGAATCGGAACAGCGATATTAGGAGAAAAGGAGACAAGATATTATCATGAATAGCGCAAACTATATGGAAGCAGCAGAACAGGATCTGCTTCATACGTATCATCGTTACCCTATCATCTGGGAATCTGGCAAGGGAGTTTATCTGTATGATACAAAAGGCGGCAAGTATCTTGATTTTGCAGCCGGAATCGCAGTCTGTGCGCTGGGCTACGGCAATGAAGAATATAACCAGGCATTAAAAACGCAGGTGGATCAATTAATCCATACCTCGAATCTGTACTACAATAAACCAATTATCAAAGCGGCGGAACTGGTAAAAAAAGCCAGCGGCATGGATCGGGTATTTTTTACAAACAGCGGTACGGAAGCGATAGAAGGCGCAATCAAAGCTGCAAAAAAATATGCCTATATCAGGGATGGACATACAGATCATGAAATTATCGCCATGAAAAACTCGTTCCATGGAAGAAGCCTTGGCGCGTTATCCGTAACCGGGAACAGACATTACCAGGAACCCTTTGAGCCTTTGCTTGGAGGCATTCGCTTTGCAGAGTTTAACAATCTGGAAAGCGTAATATCACAGATCAATGAAAAAACCTGCGCGATTCTGTTTGAAACCATCCAGGGGGAAGGCGGCGTCTATCCTGCGAAACAGGAATTTATCGAAGGAATCGCTGCACTTTGCAACGAAAAGGATATTCTTCTGATACTGGATGAAATCCAGTGCGGCATGGGAAGAAGCGGAATGATGTTTGCATGGCAGAATTACGGTGTAAAACCGGATATCATGGCGGTTGCTAAAGCGCTTGGCTGCGGAGTTCCCGTAGGCGCATTCTTAATGACAGAACGCGTAGCGGAAAAATCCCTGGTTCCCGGCGATCACGGGACCACCTATGGCGGCAATCCTTTTGTCGGCGCAGCCATATGCAAGGTTTTGGAAATTATGGAACGGGAACACATCACAGAGCATGTCGCAGAGGTTTCCGGTTATCTCTGGGATCGTCTGGAGGAACTGAAAGCAAAGCATACCTGCATCACCGATCACCGCGGCATGGGCCTGATCCAGGGCCTGCAGATGACGGTTCCGGTAGGAGAAGTATCCAAAAAAGCTCTGCAGAAGGGACTGGTGTTAATTACTGCAGGCACAGACGTGATCCGGTTCGTACCGCCGCTTGTAATTGAAAAAGAGCATGTGGATGAGATGTTTGGTATATTGGATAAAGTATTGTCTGACATGGAAGCATAACTGTAGTTTGACAGGATGATTCATGCATCGCTTTTTGCTGCGGTTACATAGTAAATGTGCAGACACGGTGGGAATATTTTCTGTTAATTATATCACGCAGGGACACGTTCTGATTGTTTCATGGGATGTGTCCCTGTATTTTTTATGCAATGTTAACAATTGAAAGCAGGGCAGCTGTTTCTCAACTTACAGCCTGGAATAACTCTGTCAGAGAGAGAACAGAGCAATAGAACAGAAAAAGTCTTGCGTAACCGACAGTATACATGAACAGGAAGTCCTTTAAGAAACTTTAATATTTCCCAAGTAAAGTAGTACTTGTAATCTATGAAAAAATTCGTTACAATAAACTATCGGCATTGAGGAACTCCTTTTCATGGCTCCCAGTTTGAAAAAGGAGTGATGCAAATGAAAACAACAATTTTATATATCACAATATACCTTCTGGCAGTTTCTCTCACAGGCTGCGGAGAAGCCTCAAAAGCATATTTTGAAGAAGCTTCCCTTTCTACAGAAGCCTTGGCAGAATCCACAGAATTTGTAACAGACACAGAAGCGGCGGAACTGGCATCTACAGCAGCGGCGGAGCCTTTGCAGGAATGCTGCGTCTATATCTGCGGCGCGGTCAACAGGCCGGGCGTATACATCCTCCCGGCAGGAAGCCGTATTTATGAGGCGGTCAAACAGGCGGGAGGCCTGACAGATGACGCAAGCGAGTCAAGCGTAAATCAGGCCGAAGAAGTAACAGACGGCCAGATGATCCGGGTGCCTACAGCCGAAGAAGCAGAAAAACAGGAATCAAATGAACCGGATACGGCAGAAGGCATACCGGAGCCGTCTGACGGCAGGATCAATCTCAACACGGCAGATATCAGCGAACTGATGACGCTTCCAGGAATCGGGGAATCCAAGGCGCAAAGCATTCTTTCCTACCGGGAAGAAACAGGAGGTTTTGCTTCCGCAGAAGAGATTATGAATATTACAGGAATCAAAGAAGGCATTTATACAAAGATTAAAGATTACATAACGGTTAATTGAGGTGTTTAAATGGCAAAGAAAGTTCTCGTAGTGGATGATGAAAAGTTAATCGTAAAAGGAATCCGGTTCAGCTTAGAACAGGATGGCATGGAAGTAGAATGCGCTTATGACGGGGAAGAAGCTCTTCGCATGGCAAAAGATCACGAGTATGATCTGATCTTATTGGATATTATGCTTCCCAAAATAGACGGGTTTGAAGTATGTCAGCGTATCCGTGAATTTTCCAGCGTACCAGTTGTAATGCTGACAGCCAAAGGCGACGATATGGATAAAATTTTGGGTCTTGAATATGGCGCGGATGATTATATTACCAAACCTTTCAATATATTGGAGGTCAAAGCAAGGATTAAAGCGATTATGCGCCGCGTATCCGCAGGCAGGCCAAAGCCGGAGAAGTCATCTATGATTGAGAATGGAGATCTGAAAATGGACTGCGAGAGCAGGCGGCTTTTTGTCAAGGGCAAGGAGATTAACCTTACAGCCAAAGAATTTGATTTACTGGAGCTTCTGGTGACGAATCCCAACAAAGTATACAGCAGAGAACGGCTTTTGAACCTGGTCTGGGGCTATGAATATCCCGGAGACGTCCGGACTGTGGACGTCCATGTCAGAAGGATGCGGGAGAAGATCGAAAGCAATCCCAGCGAGCCCAAATATGTGCATACAAAATGGGGCGTAGGTTATTATTATCAGGGATACCAGGTGTAGCGATGACAAAGAAGAAAATCCGCGATTTTTTGAAAAGTCTGAAAATCCGTTTATTTTTACTGTTTCTGGTAATCGGTATTCTGCCGGCTGCCGTGCTTCGGGTTGGAATGCTTCGATCCTATGGATCAAAGGCCGTTTCCAACCGGGGCATTGACGTATTAAGCCAGGCCAAGATTCTTGCCAATCAGATCGTGTTTAATAATTATCTTGAGGATGCGTCTTCTGAAATTATTAATTCCCAATTAGATCAGTTATCCAATATATATGCTGGCCGTGTGATGGTAATTGACGGCAATTTTCGCATTATCCGGGATACGTATGACCTGGATGAGGGCAAGACCATTGTATCAGAAGAGGTGATGCAGAGTTTCCGTGGAGAAGAAATTTCCAAATATGATTCGGAAAACTGCTATATTGAAATGACAGTTCCGTTGACAGAGCCGGAGAGTAAAGCAGCCATTGGCGTGCTTTTAGTCAGTGTGTCCACAGACAGTATTGTGCTGAATCAGGATTATCTGGAAAAAAACGCGTGGATTATCGAAATATCGTGTACAATGGTACTGATGCTGGCGGCAGCTGTTCTGGCTGGAATTTTGATCAAGCCGTTGAAACGGATGGAAGCGGAAATTGTGGAGATTCAAAATGGCTACAAAGATGAATTGGATGTTCCTTCCTATGCGGAGACAGAGGCAATATCCGTTCGTTTCAATCAGTTATTTGGCCGGATGAAAGTCATTGACGAATCCAGGGAGGAATTTGTATCCAATGTCTCTCATGAACTGAAGACGCCGCTGACGTCGATGAAAGTGCTGGCGGATTCCATCAACGGACAGGAAGACGTTCCTCTGGAGCTGTATAAAGAATTTATGAGCGATATTGGAAATGAGATCGACCGGGAGACGAAGATTATCAATGATCTGCTGTCGCTGGTGAAAATGGACCGTGCTGCGGGGGATTTAAATATTTCCAGTGTAAATATCAATGAGCTTCTGGAACTGATTATGAAGCGCCTGCGTCCAATTGCGGATAAACAGCATATTGAGCTTGTCTTAGAGAGCTTCCGGCCGGTCAGTGCGGAAGTCGATGAGGTGAAGCTGACGCTTGCAGTTTCTAATCTTGTGGAAAACGGAATCAAATACAACAAACCGGATGGATTTGTCCATGTTTCCTTAAATGCAGATCATCAGTATTTTTATATCAAAGTCGAAGACAGCGGTATTGGAATCCCAGAGGATTCTTTAGAGAATATTTATGAACGGTTTTACCGGGTGGAAAAATCCCACTCCAGGGAAATCGGCGGCACAGGGCTGGGGCTTGCAATTGCAAGAAATTCTATTTTGATGCACCGGGGAGCGATTAAGGTATTCAGTACGGAAGGGGAAGGCACGATTTTTAATGTCAGAATTCCTCTAAATTATATAGCGTCTTAGCGTGTGTCTGAAATGCAGACATGTTTTGGGATTCTGATAACATCAGGAGGAATGGAAATGAAAATCATACGGATGCTCTCTTTGTTTCTGCTGCTTTTTCTTCTGGCATGTTCTGCTGGATGCGGACAGAATGTGGAAGAGGATGAGGGATACCATATCTATTATCTGAATAAAGAAATTACCAAAATTATTTCCAAATCCTATGAGCCGGCCGCTAAAGAAGAGGATACTGGCGCCATGATTCAGGAATTTATACAGAAGCTTACGTCGGATTCCGGTGATGTGGATTTTTTTAAACCGATTCCCAGTTATGTGCAGGTATTGGATTTTACGCTGGAAGAGACGCTCCTTACGCTTTATTTCAGCAGTGAATACAGCAGCATTGACAGTATTGAGGAAGCTTTGGCAAGAGCGGCGATTGTCCGTACCATGATGCAGATTGACGGCGTGGAATATCTGTCCTTTTATGTCGGGGATTCCCCGCTTTTGGATAAGAGCGGCAATCCGGTCGGTGTAATGACAAACGATAGCTTTGTGGAGAATCCGGGGGAGCAAATCAATTCTATCCAGACAGCCGTACTGACATTGTATTTTGCCAATCAAAAGGGAAACGGTCTGGTTACGGAAACGCAGGAAATTCATTACAGCAGCAATATTTCCATGGAAAAACTGGTGATGGAGCATTTGCTCGAAGGCCCGGAAAGTGAGGATGCGCAGACAGCCATTCCGGCAGGGACAAAGCTGATTAATGTGTCCGTTTTAGAAGGGGTATGCTATGTCAGCCTGGATGCGGGATTTTTAAACCAAAATTATAATATTGAGGAATCTATTGTAATCTATTCCATTGTAAATTCTCTGTCAGAACTCTCCACAATTAATAAAGTACAGATTTCTGTCAATGGAGATACCAATGGAGTTTATCGGGACAGCTTCCGGTTCGACGAATTATATGAGCGGAATCTGGACTATATGGCAGAGTAGCCCGCGGCAATTTCATTGGCCGCGAGAATTACAGATGTAACAGCGGGACGTCGGGACTGTTACATAGAAGGAGGAAGGATTGGAGAGACGAAAGGTGGTTTCTCTGTCTCTGGCATTTTTACTGGGCATGGCCGCAGCGGAATACCGGAAAACGGCGCTGTGGTGGATGCTGGGATGTTACAGCCTTGCCTGGGCAGTGACTGTCTGTTCTGTTTACAGACAGTCCATAAAAAAGGGGATCGTTTGGATTCTGGCGTTTCTGCTGGCGGTTTTCGGCGGCTGCTGCAACAGTTACAGTCGTCAGGTATGCCGGAACGCTTATGAATCTGAATGGAACGAAGGCGGGCAGTGTCAGGCGCAGGGACAAATATATCAAAAAGAAAACGAAAACGGGACATATCTGTATTATCTGAAACACTGCAGCATACAGCTGCATCATAAGAACTATTCATGTAACCAGATCCTGGTAAATCTGAACGGCCAGGAACATTTCATTGGTGAAATCCTGTGTATCAAAGGAACCATAAAGCCTTTTTCTACTCCGGTAAATGAGGGGAATTATAATGAAAAGGCATATTATCGGAGCCTTAATATTGATTTTAAATTAGAAGCGGATAAAGTAATTTTTGCCGGTGGGAAAAAGAACGCCATAAAGGAACAATTTGTCCGTATAAAAGAAAAATGGAAGGAAAGCTATCAGAAGGCAATGCCGGAGGCGGACGCAGGCGTGCTTGCGGCAATGACGTTAGGCGATAAGAGCCTGATGGATTATGAGCGCAAAAAAATGTATCAGGACGCCGGAATCAGCCACTTTTACAGTATTTCCGGCCTGCATATTTCTATGCTTGGCATGGCGTTTTATCAGTTGCTGCGAAAGCGGGGAATGTCTTATGCGGGCGCCGGCATGTTTGCCGCGCTGATGATTCTAAGCTATGGAGAACTGATTGGCTTTGGTATTTCTGCAAGCCGGGCAATTGGTATGTTTCTATTGCTGATTTATGCAAAATACAGGGGAAGAGCCTATGACCGGGCAACGGCGCTTTCCCTTATGGCGGCAGTTCTTGCAGGAGAAAATCCGGGGCTTTTGCATCATGCCGGGTTTCTGCTGTCTTTTGGCGCGGTTGCGGGTGTGATGATGGCAGGAGAAGCGGCTGGCGGTACAAACGAACCGCAGAAGAACGATAAGCATAAGTTTGCAAAGGACAGATGGAAAATAGGGCAGAAATTGAAAATGGCTGTAAAAGGACTGCGGGAAACATTACTGGTCAGTATTTGTATCCAGATGATGACAATTCCGGTTATGTGTCAGTTTTTTTATGAAATTTCCGTCTGTACGGTATTAGTAAATCTGATTGTCCTGCCCTGTATGGGAGTCCTGCTGGGGATGGGAATTGCAGGGGGTATTATGGGCTGTTTTTTCCCGCTGGCCGGAAAAGTTTTATTATATCCCTGCTATCTGATTCTGCTGCTGTTTGACCGTACCTGCCAGTTTTGTTTAAATCTGCCCCATGCTTCGGTGATTACCGGGGCGCTCTCTTTTACGGAGATACTGCTTTGGTACGGCGGTATCGCTGTAGTTCTCCTGCTGCGGGCTTATGGGAAAAAAATATCGGCGCTTTTGTTGGCGCTCCCTCTGGGAATGCTGCTTTTGCTGCCGCAAACGCCGGAGTTTGAGCTGGATTTTCTGGATGTCGGGCAGGGGGATGGGATTTTTCTTGCGACAGGAGACGGGACAGCAATGTTTATTGATGGAGGCAGTTCTAATGTATCGAAGGTGGGGACATACCGGATTCTGCCTTTTTTGAAATACCGCGGAATCCAAAGCATTGATTATTGGTTTATCAGCCATTGCGATGCAGATCATATCAGTGGGTTTCTGGAGATTGCAGAGGCCGGTTATCGTATCAAACATCTTGTGGTGTCAGCCTATCTGCCATATGATTCAGCATGGCAGGAGGTGGAAGAACTGGCAGGACAAAAGGGGATTCCGATTTTAAAAATGAATAGTCAGGACAGCATAAAAGGCAGAGATTGGAGCATACAGAGTTTTTCTTTGGAACAGGAGAGCCCTGTTTTGGATCGGAATAAAGCTTCTCTTGTACTTTTATTTGAACAGGACGGTTTCCGGGGATTTTTTGCCGGGGATATTGGGGAAGAAGAGGAACGGGAACTGGCACAGGCGTGGGAGTTTGGAAAAATCGATGTATATAAAGCCTCCCATCATGGATCGGAATATTCCAATTCCAGTGTGATTTTAAATGCCATAGCTCCGAGAATTACTGTGATTTCCTGCAGCCTGCATAATCGGTACGGGCATCCGGGCAGGGGAACGATGGAACGGCTCCGGGAGACAGACAGCAGCATTTATGAGACACGGTATCTGGGACAGATAAAAATAGACAGGATGTATCTTGAAGGCAGGGTGTGGTCTGTGTTAAAATCTGAGTATGAAGAGAATAGATGAAGATATTAAAAAGGGACAATTTAGACAGTGTTATCTGCTTTTTGGAGAAGAGGTGTATCTGAAAAAGCAGTATCGGGATAAGCTGATGCGGGCGATGGCGGCAGAAGGGGATACGATGAATGTCACCTCTTTTGAGGGTAAGGATATCAATGAGGGGGAGCTGATTGATCTTGCGGAAACGCTGCCGTTTTTTGCGGAACGCCGGGTGATTCTGGTAGAAGAGAGCGGTTTTTTCAAACATACCAGGGATATGCTGACGGCATATCTTTCAGAAATCAATGCAAGCGCCTGCTTTATTTTTGTGGAATCTGAGGTGGATAAACGGTCAAAAGCGTTTAAAACAATAAAAAAGTATGGTACCGTTGTTGAATTTGCCGTCCAGGATGAAGCATTGCTTACCCGCTGGATCTTAGGGCGGATTGGAAAAGAGCAGAAAAAGATTGCCAGGCCGGTTTTACAGCTTTTTCTTGGCCGGACGGGATCTGATATGAGCCGAATTGACCGGGAACTGGAAAAGCTGTTGTGCTATACGATAGGAAGAGATGTGATCGAAGCTGGTGATGTGGAAGCTGTGGTGACGGAGCAGCTGGAAAATAAGATTTTTGCTATGGTGGATGCGATTGCGGGGCATAACAGGGGAAAGGCGTTGGAGTTGTATGAGGATCTTCTGGCGTTAAAAGAGGAGCCGATGCGGATTTTGTATTTGGTGATTCGGCAGTTTCGGGTTTTGCTCAGGGTGAAAGAGCTGACAGGAAAGGGGTATGGAAGTTTTGATATTGCTAAGAAAGAGGGGATACCGGAATTTGCAGTCCGCAAGAATCAGTCGCAGGCGAAAAGTTTTACGCAGGAACAGCTGATGCAGGCTTTGTGGGAAGGGGCTGCGGCGGAAGAGGATGTAAAGACGGGGAGGATGAATGCCAGGATTGCGGCGGAGGTGTTTATTATTTCGCATAGTGGCGGGATGGAGGCTTAAGGAGGATGGATGAGAAAAAATTCTTCCTTAATTATATGATTTTTGGGTAGGAAGCATATGTTTTTTTGCTGGATAAAATCTGCTCTCTCTGGTAAGAAGGAGGGAGCGGATTTTTTGTATAAGTGGAAATTTTTTGCAGTATTCTGTTTTTGGCGCAATTGGCGCTTTGCAGCCTGACAAATGCTGGAAAAGCAGAAGGGAGATTTTGGGAAAAATGAAATTATACTTGCTTTTTTTGTTTGTTGTATTATAATGTATTTAGTAATACTAAGTATTTGGAGGACAGGATGAATGAAAAATATGAACGGCAGATGAAGAAGGGCGTGCTGGATATGCTGGTACTGAAGCTGCTGGAAGGTGAGATGAAGTATGGTTATCAGCTGATTCAGGAGATGAAGGAAAAAAGCGGGGGTGTTTTTTTGCTGAAGGAGGGGACACTTTATCCGGTTTTGTACCGGCTGGAGGACGAGGGGTTTATTGAGAGCAGATGGCAGGAACCGGAGGGAAAGCAGGTGGCGAGGAAGTATTATTGTATTACAGAGTCGGGGAGTATGGCATTGAAGGAGATTTCCGGGATCTGGAATCAGATATCTTCCGGGATTTGGCAGATTATGAAGGAGGGGCAGGCATGACGAAAGAGCAGTATGTAAATGCAGTTGTGAAGAAAGTAAAGTGTTCCGGCAGGAAGCGAAAGGAAATTGGACGTCAGCTGTTGTCGGATGTTTCCGTAGCTGTCGAAAATGGAGAGACGCTCGATGAGGTGATGGAACGCATGGGGACTGTAAGGGAGGCGGCAGAGGAGTTTAATCAGAATCTTTCAGAGGCGGAGCGAAAGGCATATGCCAGAAGTAAACGAAGAACTATAGTATGTGCTGTGCTTGCGGCGCTGCTGCTTTTGGTTTGCGGCGTGTATTGGATTTTGCCCAAGAGTGCGCAGATAGACAGCAGCGGAGTGTTTGAGGAACAAATTGTGGAAGAGCGTGTCAGGCAGATCATTACAGAACTGGATCAGAATGATTTTGCGGCATTGAGGCAGGAAGCCGTGGATTCTATGCAAAAGGTAATCACACAGGAGACGTTTGAGAGTGCGCGTCAGCTGGTTGGAGATGACTGGGGCGAACGGAAATCTTTTGGAAAAATCTATATGGTTGAAATAAAGCAGATGGGAAAGCGGATGGTAACTTCCCAGGTGACGGTGGCATATGAGAATCTAAGCGCTACATATACGATTACATTGGATCGGGATTTGAAACTTGCAGGTTTGTATATGAAATAGAAGGAGATGACAGGATGCTGGGATTTTTGATTTGGGAATTGATGGGAATTGCATTTCTGGGGCTGGGCGTCTGGGCGATTTACTCTAAAAGAGAGGTTGCTTTTGGGTTTTGGGCAAATGCAGAGACATTTCCGGTGAAGGATGTGAAATTATATAACCGGGCGGTAGGAAAGCTATGGATTGTCTTTGGAGTTGTTTTTATGATTTTAGGGATTCCGCTGTTACAGGGGCAAAATTCGCCGTATGTGGTCTGTTCTATTTTGGGGATTATGATAGAGGCTATTGTGGCAATGGTAGTATATACCACTATCATTGAGAAGAAATACAGGAAGTAATAATTCTTCGGTTTTCATATTGACATACTGGATTATCGGGGATACTATTTTAAAAGAGTATGTAGTTTGGAGGTATGGGGAATATGAAGATTTCGACAAAGGGGCGTTATGCGCTCAGACTGATGCTGGATATTGCAGTAAACGATGGGGCGGAACCTGTGCGGCTGAAGGATACGGCAAAGCGGCAGTCCATATCGGTGAAATATCTGGAGCAGATTATTTCCTCATTGGTACGGGCGGGTTTTGTGAAAAGTATCCGGGGGCCTCAGGGGGGATACCGTCTGTCAAAACAGCCGTCGGAGTATACGGTTGGGATGATTCTGCGTCAGGTAGAGGGAAATATGGTACCGGTATCCTGTCTGGAGACGGAAGGTGTGGACTGCGAACGGCAGGAAGAATGCGTAACGCTTCGGATATGGAAGGAACTAGATCAGGCGATACGCGGTGTGCTTGATAAATATACACTGGAGGATTTGGTGAGCTGGCAGGAAGAACTGGGCAACCATTATGTTATTTAAACATGTTTTTATAAATATCTGTGGAGGTGTTTGGCATGGTTGGCAGAATCGTTGGGCTTATCGCTTGTTTTATGAGCGCGCTCCCGTTTTTTATTATTTCTTTCTATGATAAAGACAGTAAAGAGCCAATCAATTTTTGGAGCGGAGATACTACGTTAAAATCAAAAGTCAGGAATGTACAGGGATATAATAAAGAAATGGCTTTATTGTACAAAAAGTGTTCGATTGCTTTTCTGGTTACTGGGACAGGATTTCTTATTATGCCAGTGACGGGCGTAATTATGGCATGTTTGGATTGCACGGCGGGTATTTATCTTGCGTATCGGAAGTATAAAAAAATATTAAATTTATATTCATAACGTTTGGTTCGCAGGACAAAAAAGCAATCCGGGAGCTATGAAAAAAAGATTTTTGGCTTGACAAATTCCCGTTATAGTTTTATAGTATATATAATTCATATTAAAACAATAGGAAATATATGAAAAAACTAGGAGGAGCACAGTATGAGCAAAAAAATCAGCAGATCAGAGAGAAATTTGAAGTTTGAGACATTACAGCTGCATGTAGGGCAGGAACAGCCAGATCCGGTTACGGATGCGAGGGCAGTTCCGATTTATCAGACATCTTCTTATGTATTTCACAATTCGGATCACGCAGCGGCCAGATTTAACCTGACGGATGCAGGCAATATTTACGGACGGCTGACCAATCCTACGGAAGATGTATTTGAGCAGAGGATTGCAGCATTAGAAGGCGGCGTGGCGGCTCTTGCTGTGGCTTCGGGTGCAGCGGCGATTACGTATACATTTCTGAATCTGGCCCAGGCGGGAGAGCATATTGTTTCGGCAAAGAATATTTATGGAGGAACATATAATCTTCTGGCGCATACTTTGCCGGAGTATGGGATAACGGCGACCTTTACAGATCCGGCGCCGGAAGCGTTGGAAGCGGCAGTACAGGAGAATACCAAAGCGATTTTTGTGGAGGCGCTGGGCAATCCCAATTCAGATGTGACGGATATTGAAGCGGCGGCGGAAGTGGCGCACCGGCATAAGATTCCGCTTGTGATAGATAATACGTTTGGCACACCGTATCTGATGCGGCCGATTTCATATGGTGCGGATATTGTAGTGCATTCTGCGACAAAATTTATCGGCGGACATGGAACGACAATCGGCGGCGTGATCATTGACAGCGGCAAATTTGACTGGGAAGCAAGCGGCAAGTTTCCTTCACTGACTGAGCCAAATCCAAGCTATCATGGCGTCAGCTTTACAAAAGCAGTAGGAGCCGCGGCGTTTGTAACAAAAATCCGTGCAATTTTGCTGCGGGATACAGGCGCGACACTTTCTCCATTTCATGCCTTTTTGTTTTTGCAGGGACTTGAGACGCTGTCTCTTAGGGTAGAGCGTCATGTGGAAAATGCGTTAAAAGTAGTGGAATATCTGAATCAGCATCCACAGGTAGAAGCTGTGCATCATCCGTCTGTTTCAGAAGATCCGCAGCAGCAGGAACTGTACCGAAAGTATTTCCCCAATGGCGGCGGTTCTATTTTTACCTTTGAAATCAAAGGCGATGACAGAAAAGCGAAGGATTTTATTGATAATCTGGAAATTTTCTCGCTTCTGGCAAATGTAGCGGATGTGAAGTCGCTTGCCATCCATCCGGCGTCTACGACACATTCGCAGCTCAATGAAGAAGAATTAGAAGAGCAGGGAATTAAGCCCAATACAATCCGTCTGTCGATAGGGACGGAGCATATTGACGACATTATCCAGGATTTGGAAGAGGCGTTTCAGGCGGTGCAGTAAAGAGGAGGTTTACGTTAGATAAACCCTTAGGCAATAAAAAACGAGTGACTAGGCATTTGCGCCGCTATCACTCGTTTTGCCGCTAAGATCTTATGAATAAAAAACGTCAGTGCATAGAAAAAAGCGGGTGATGGGAATCGAACCCACGTATCTAGCTTGGAAGGCTAGTGTTCTACCATTGAACTACACCCGCATGTGATATAAGTGCCCAGTTCCGGAATCGAACCAGAGACACGAGGATTTTCAGTCCTCTGCTCTACCAACTGAGCTAACTGGGCGCATCCCTCACAGCAAAATTAATAATACACGAATATGATGAAACTGTCAAGGAAAAAATTGATTTTTTTTAAATTTTCAGTTACTATTCACAGTCGATTTAAAATTATAAACACCAGTAGACCAAGGGATTTG
>CAJUPF010000023.1:24826-39162 GCA_910588565.1 uncultured Lachnospiraceae bacterium | reverse complement strand
TTTGCCCTTATAAGCAGTCAGGGAAAGAGTAAACTTGTGTGAAATCATATAAAGAAATAAGGCGAACACATTGCGCTGAATCCATTGAATTTACTAGCTTTTTTCAGAATTTTCAACGATTGCAAATTTCCATCTATTTTAAGCTTTTCTTAAGATATTTGTTTTTAACTCTTGTAGTTACATATCGGCCCATCAAGTAACCCCTTATAGTTACAGTTCATGGCCTAACCCGCCCGCAAACTGTTCAGATTTGCATATGCTATAACGCCATCCGGCAAACAGAAAGATGACGGAGTGTTTACATGACGCCAAAAGCGAACCCCCGGAAGTACCGTCAATACTTTCGGGGGTTTAGGTTACCGCTATTCCTCTTCGTCTAACCACTTGCATATACTGTGCCATAAACAAGATAATTTATATTTCATCCAGAGAACCCATATCCAGTTTTGCAAATGCTTCCGCAAATGCATTGTTCAGCGGCGCTTCCGCTTCTTTTTTCTGTTTATTCAGGTAACGCTGAACATCTTTTTTATTGACGCCCGCTCCTTCCTTTTCACGGCGTGCTTTGAATGCGGACAGTTTTTCTTTGTAACCGCAGCCGCAGATAAAAGTTTCTTCCTCCCCTTTAACATACAGTTCCATCTTCTTGCGGCATTTGGGGCAGCGTGCATTGGTTATCTTGGATACGGTCTCCCGATGGCCGCATTCTCTGTCCTGGCAGACTAAAAGCTTGCTGTTTTTTCCAGTGACAGAAAGCATCCGCTTTCCACATACCGGGCATCTTTTATTGGTCAGATTATCATGATGAAATGTGCCGTCTCCGGTTTTGATCTCTCCGACAATCTCTATGGTATAGTCCCGGATATTTTTCAGGAAATCGTCTTTTTTCACAGAACCTTTGGCAATGCCGGCAAGCTTCAGCTCCCAGGCCGCTGTCAGCTCCGGTTTTTTCAGATCTTCCGGAACCAGCTTCAGCAGCTGTTTTGCCTTGGATGTAATAAATATGTCTTTGCCTCTTTTTTCCATTAAAAAAGTATTGAACAGCTTGTCTATAATATCCGCCCTGGTAGCGACTGTGCCAAGTCCTCCGGTTTCTCCCAGTGTTTTTGCTGCCGTCTTATCTTTTGTCTCCATATATTTTACCGGATTTTCCATAGCAGAGAGAAGAGTTGCTTCTGTAAAAGGCGCGGGCGGTTTTGTCTTTCCTTTACTCAGCTCGATCCGCTCGACAGCAAAGCCGCTGCCTTTTTTGATGTCCGGAAGAGTCTGCTCTAAAATCTCTACCTCCTCATCTTCTTCCATATCTTCCTGAATTTCATACGCTTCCCGCCATCCAGCGTCTTTTACTACTTTGCCTTTTGCAAGAAAAGTTTCTCCGGCCACTTCGCCGCGCATTGTGGTCTGTTCATATAAAAATGGCGGATACAGCACGGCAAGGAACCGGCGTACCACAAGATCATATATCTTCCGCTCTTCTGCTGTCATATGATCCAGCTGGACAAACTGCTCGGTGGGGATAATCGCATGATGATCACTTACTTTTTTGTTGTCCACAAACGACGCGTTTGTCCGAATGGGTTTTACGGCAAGGCTCCCAGCCAGTTTCCGGTAGGGGCCAACCGCGCAGGCTTTCAGACGCTCTTTTAAAGTTTCTGCCACATCTGTGCCAATATATCTGGAATCGGTTCTGGGATAAGTAAGCACTTTGTGGTTTTCATACAGCCGCTGCATGATATTTAGCGTCTCTTTCGCTGAATAACCATATTTTTTGTTGGCGTCCCGCTGCAGCTCGGTCAGATCATACAGCCCTGGGGCAAAGGTTTTTTTCGAGGTTTTTTCTATGGAAACGACATTTAATTTCGTTCCGGCCAATCTCTTCTGCAGTTCCTCCATCCGCTCTTTTTGGAATGTGCGGCTGCTCTTGCTCTTTTTATCCTGCCAGCTCCATCGAATGCCTCCCGCCAGAACCGTCATGCCAAAGTATTCCTGCGGCTTAAATTTTTGGATTTCCTCTTCTCTTCTGGCAATCATTGCAAGCGTCGGCGTCTGTACGCGGCCGCAGGACAGCTGGGCATTGTATTTACAGGTCAGGGCTCGTGTGGCGTTGATTCCTACCAGCCAGTCAGCTTCGGCACGGGCGGCAGCCGCCGCATAAAGGTTATTATATTCCCGCCCGTCCTTTAGTTTTGCAAAGCCTTCCCGGATCGCCTTATCTGTGACCGAAGAAATCCACAGCCGCCGGATAGGCTTATGGCAGTCTGCTTTTTCCAGAATCCAGCGGGCGACCAGTTCTCCTTCTCTGCCTGCGTCGGTAGCTATGACAATCTGGCTGATATCCTTGCGGTATAGCTGGGTTTTTACGTCTTTAAACTGCTTTGCTGTCTGTTTTATTACAACAAGCTGCATTTTTTTTGGCAGCATCGGCAGGGTTTCCAGATTCCACTGGGCATATTTTTTATCATATTCCTCCGGATCTGCCAGCGTCACCAGATGTCCAAGCGCCCAGGTAACTACGTAATCTTTTCCTTCCATAGCTCCCGGAAGCTTCTTCTGGCAATGCAGTACCCGCGCAATATCACGGGCAACCGAAGGTTTTTCTGCAATTACAAGCGATTTCATGGGTAAATCTCCTCCTAACTCTTTATTGCCGTATTCCAAACATCAATCTAACATCAGTAAAACCTATTGTCAATTGATGTTTCAGAAATCTGTTCCAAAAAGAGTAACAATTCGTTACTGTTCACGGGTCAGGAACGCGCATTTACTGCGCGTTCCGTGAGAACATGATACAAGTTCAGGGCGATTTTTGCGAAGCAAAACTTTAAATATCGCCCCGAAACGTTACTGTAAGCGGCCTTCCAGGCCGTGAACAGTAACAACAATTCTGCTATATCGGCTGCGAACTGTTCCCAAAAAGGCAAAAGATTTTTTTAGTATTTTCTTAATATTAATTAAAACATTAAAAATTCATTGACTTTTTCATACAATATATTAAAATTGATATACAGATATTTCCAAATAAAAAGGAGAAAGGATGATACTTTATGACTATGAAACAACTCAGAAAACTTACAGTAATTGCGCTTGTGTTTGCATTTTTGTCTGTTCTTGCCTGCCCGCAGGAAACGCAGGCCGTTCAGAAACCGCCTGCTGTCCAGGGGCTGAAAAAAGGCACCACAAGCAATAACAGCATTAACATCTCCTGGCGGCAGCAGGATAATGTCTCCGGGTATCAGATTTACCGCTCTACAGCTTATGACGGAAAATATAAACACATCAAGGATATTGCTGTTGGCAATCAGGCGTTCTGCAATATGAAATTGAACAGCGGCAGAGAATATTTTTATAAAGTCCGCGCCTATGCCTCAACTGGCAGCGGCATTGTAAAAGGTAAATTTTCCAAACGCATCTCCGCCTATACCAAAGGCGGTACCCGCACAGCGTTTGTAAGAGTCCGCGCCAATGTGCGCTCACATGCAGGCAGCAATTTTGCAATCCGCACTACTTTGGACGCAGGTACGCAGGTAAAGATCGTATGCGCCGCCTCGGATAAAAAAGGCGTACCCTGGAGCCGCATTTCTTATAAAGTGCAGGGAAAGAGTAAAACCGGGTATATGCGGGCGGATCTTCTCTCTTCTTCCGGATCACAGCAGCAGCCAGTATCTTCTACGACAGGCACTGTAACGGCAAGCGGGCTGCGTATGCGTGAACAGCCTTCTACAAGCAGCAGAATTATCACTACACTTGTAAAAGGGACAAAAGTGACGATATTAAGCCAGGTAACCGGCAAAGACGGACAGAAATGGTACTTTATCCAGGCACGCGGCGTCAGCGGCAGACTGCTGAAAGGATATGCTGCAGCACGTTATATCAAAGTATAAATCCATTTGCCCAAACGCCCGGCGCCATCTCGCCAAAACACGGGCACATCAGAGGGAAAGCAGCTTTACTGCCATTGTGGTTGAACACAGGCAGTAAAGCTCTCATTAATACTGATACTTTTTCTTATTCCCAATCCAAAACAACGCCGTAACCACTGCCGCCATCATATCCGCCGTAACAATCGAAAACCAGATCCCATCCGTTCCCCATATCATCGGAAGAATCATAATTGCCGCAATCTGAAATACCAGAGTCCTGAGAAAAGAAATCACTGCTGATATCAGCCCATTGTTCAGCGCGGTAAAAAATCCAGAGCCATAAATCGCAAAACCAGAAAATAAAAATGAAAACGAAAATACCGCAAAGCCTCTCAATGTCAGGTTTAACAACTCCGCGTCATATCCCACGAACAATAAGGATAACGGCCTTGCCAGTATCTCTCCAAGTATCAGCATACATACGGAAAATATGCCTATGATGACAAGGCTTTTTTGCAGCAGGCTTTTTAATTCGCTGTGGTTCCCGGCTCCGTAGTGATAACCGATTACAGGCGCCGTTCCGATAGAATAACCGATAAATGCCGCAATAAAAATAAAACTGATATACATCAATACGCCATATGCCGCGACACCATTTTCGCCCGCATATTTCATCAGCTGGATATTGTAAAGCATCCCCACTAAGGACATGGAAGCATTGCTCATCAGTTCTGAGGAACCGTTTGTACAAGTTTTAAAAAACGCTTTTCCGTCAAATACCGGCACAGTCAGTTTCAAAAGGCTTGTATTCGGTCGAAGAAAATACAGGATCGGTATCAGCCCGCCAATTGCCTGACTTGCTGCTGTCGCCAATGCAGCCCCGGCAACACCCCAACGGAATACGGCAATAAACAATGCGTCCAGTATCATATTGGAAATACCGGCTGCCACAGTTGTATACAGTCCTAACTGCGGTTTTTCCGCAGTTACAAAAAAGCTCTGAAATTCCTGCTGCAGCATGTATACCGGCATAGCCGCTAAAATAATCCGCCCATACAGCACGCAATATTCCAGCATATCACGTTCGGCTCCCAGCAATACGGCAACCGGACGGATAAACAGAATGCCAAGCGCTGCCAGTATAATACCGGTAAAAGCAGAGATACAAACCAGCATGGAAAACAGGCTGTTTGCCCTGGGCATATCGCCCTGTCCCATTGTTTTCGATATCAGGGCGCTGCCGCCAGTACCAAACATAAAGCCAAACGTGCCAAGTATCATTAGAAACGGCATAATAAAATTCACGGCCGCAAAGGGGCTTTTTCCAACAAAATTCGATACAAAAAAACCATCTACCACACCATAAATGGATGTAAATATCATCATTGCAATCAATGGCAGCGTAAAACGCAAAAGCTTTTTATACGTAAAATGATCGGATAACTGAATGTTCATTTTGTCCTCCCAAACCAGCATTTGGCAAATTCTGCAACTGCGGGTGCCAATTCCTTGATATCCCAGTTACTTGTATTTACCGTAAGATCATATGTCGTACCTTTTCCCCAAGAATTATCTGTAATAATTTCCCGGTTTCTGGCACGGTTCTTATCAATGCGGCGGATATTCTGCTCGATTTCCCTGCGCGTCAGATGTTCTCCTTCGGCGGCCCGCTCAATACAGCGCCTGACTCTGGCTTCCATATCCGCGCAGACAAAAATATGAAACATAGTTTGCCCTTCCAGAAATACATCCGCATTGCGCCCAACAATAACACAGTTTTTTCCAAGTCCTGCTATTCCTTCTATCACCCGCTTTTGTTCTAACAGAAAATTGGTCTGCGGCGCCTGAAACAGAACGCTGCTTGTAAAGGAACGGCGGTAAGTCAGCGGTCTGCCCTGCCACATAGAATGATCCATTGCCTGTTCCACATAACTTTCATCCAGATTCTGTGATTTGGCGATTGCCAGAATGATTTCACGGTCATAATAATCATACCCAAGCTCATCCGCAAGGCGCTTTCCAAGCTCCCTGCCGCCGCTGCCAAATTCACGGCTAATGGTAATTATATTCATATCCTCAGCTCCTTTCATATATGGTGCGCATTGTATGCCAAAAAAAGGAGATTGTCAATCTTTTTTCAATTGAATTTTTTGGGAGTATTGGGTATGATAATAATATCTGATAATAAACCACAGGAAATGAGGTGATTGTATGCAGCTGATTACTGTAAAAGATTATTCCGAACTGAGCCGCAAAGCGGCAAATATAATAGCCGCCCAGATCCTTTTAAAACCAGACTGTCTGCTGGGGCTCGCAACCGGCTCTTCTCCACTGGGGATATATAAGTGTCTGATCCAAAAATATCAAAACCAGGAGCTGGATTTTTCCGGGGTTTCAACCGTAAACCTGGATGAATATGTGGGTCTTTCTGACGACAATCCACAGAGCTACCACTATTTTATGAAGACCAACATATTTGATCATATTAATATCCGGCCAGAAAACTGTTATATTCCTTCCGGAACCAGAACAGACAGCGACGCAGCCTGCCACAGTATGGATCATTTTATCAAAGCCTCCGGCGGTGTGGATCTGCAGCTTTTAGGGCTGGGAGAAAACGGACATATCGGGTTCAATGAACCAGGCCCTTGCTTTGAAAAAGAAAACCGTATCGTCGCATTGACAGAAAGTACCATCGCGGCCAATTCCAGATTTTTTTCTTCTGCGGACGAAGTACCGACTAGCGCGTATACTATGGGCATCCGCACGATTATGCAGGCCAGAAAAATTCTAATCGTTGTAAGCGGCCAAAAGAAGGCCCAGATTGCAGCCAAGGCGTTCTTTGGGCCAGTTACTCCGGAAGTTCCCGCTTCTATTCTGCAGCTGCATACGGATGTGACGCTTGTGGCAGATGAAGCAGCCCTTGCGCATATGCCACGCCAATTATAAAACGCCTGCTGCAAACAGAGCAGGCATACCAGGAGAATCTACATGATTATTAAAAACGCTACTGTATTTACAGACACCTGCAAATTTGCAGAAAAAGACATATACATCGAAGGAAGCCGCATTGCAGAGCAGACCTCCGAGCCGACTGTCCTTGATGCAGAAGGCTGTTATCTGATTCCGGGACTGATTGATCTTCATTTTCATGGATGCAGGGGATATGATTTCTGTGACGCCACGCTTAAGTCTCTTACTGCAATCGCAGAATACGAACTAAGCTGCGGCATTACCTCTATCTGCCCTGCTACCATGACACTGCCGGAAGAAACACTCGCGGCAGTCTGCCGGAATGCTGCCTTATACTCTGACAGGTGGCAGCCGAAAACAGGCGCAAGACTTTGCGGCATTCACTTAGAAGGCCCTTTTATTTCGGCGGCAAAGAAAGGCGCACAGAATCCAGATTATATCCTTTCCCCAGATGCGGCAGTCCTAAAGCATCTTATCGATGAAGCAGAAGGATTGCTTAAACTTATAACCATTGCGCCGGAGGCAGAACATGCCATTGATTTTATCCTGGAATTCGCCCACCGGATACGGATTTCTCTTGGGCATACAAACTGCAGTTACCATACAGCAAAAGAGGCTTTTCTGGCCGGAGCCAAGCATGTCACGCATCTTTATAATGCCATGCCGCCTTTTTCCCACCGCAGCCCAGGATTAATCGGCGCCGCCTTTGATATGGCAGACGTTACCCCGGAGATTATCTGCGATGGAATTCATATTGACCCTTCCGCTGTACGCGCTGCATTTGCACTATTTGGCGACAGACGGATTCTGCTTATCAGTGACAGTATTATGGCTGCCGGAATGCCTGACGGTTCCTATTCATTAGGCGGGCTTTCGGTGCATATGGAAAACAAGCGCGCCACATTGGCAGACGGCACCATCGCCGGTTCGGCAGCAACCCTTATGGACTGTATGAAAACAGCCGTCCTGCAGATGGGTATTCCCTTAGAAAGCGCTATCCGCTGCGCTACCATAAATCCTGCCCGCGCCATCGGGGAAGACCGGGAATACGGCAGCATTACAACAGGTAAATATGCGGATCTTCTGCTTCTGGAACGGAATACTCTGAATCTGAAAAAAGTAATCACCCATGGAATTGTCCTATAGCAATTTCATGGGTGAAAACCCTACATATACCAGCCCGATTTCCAGATACAATCTATCATATGCCCTGCCGCCAGTTTCAGCTCTTCCATATCGAGCCTGCCTGACTCTAGCTCTTCCTGCAGATTCTTATGATCATTCTCACAGCCTGGCATCACAATATCATTTCCTGCGCGGATACACCCGCTTGCCGTACAATCCGGCCCATTGTGGGTGGTACACCAGTCCGTCATAATCAGTCCCGTAAATCCCCATTCGTTTCTGGCAGCTTTGGTACACAGATCATAATGATTGGCTGCATGGATTCCGTTGACCAGATTATAGCTTGTCATAATCGCCATTGGCGCAGCGGTTTTCACCGCGATTTCAAATCCTTTCAGATAGATCTCCCGCAACGTGCGTTCTGATACAATACTGTCCGAATGCATCCGGTTATCTTCCTGATTATTGCACGCAAAGTGCTTAATCGTTGTCCCACAGCCTTTGATCGACTGCACGCCCTCCGTTATGGCTGCCGCCATATAACCGGAAAGAAACGGGTCTTCGGAATAATATTCAAAATTCCTTCCGCAAAGAGGATTTCTATGGATATTCATACCAGGCGCCAGCCAAAGCGTGACGCCAAATTCCTGCATCTCCTCCGCTACCGCCCTGCCGCATGCACGGAGCAATTCCATATCCCAGCTTTGTGCCAGCACAGTTCCAACCGGAAACGCGGTACAGTACTGGTAATAGGTTTCTCCTTTTCGCTCCACAGAATTCCTGCTTAAAAACCCGTCTTCTATCGCCATATCGATCGGCATAAACTGAGGAACTCCATCAATTGCCTGATATGTCCGGCTAAGCCTAAGCCCCGCCGGCCCGTCTGCCAGCACAATACTGGCCAGGCCCTGATCGTATGCGCAGTCGCTTGTCTCAGCAGCAGAACCAGGCACACTGACGCCGGAAGCGCCCAGATTACTGTCCTGCCCCTTCGCAATATCTCCGGTTACCAGGCGGATCAGCTGATCTGTCCGCAGATTGTCCGCCAGCTGTTTTGCCTCGCTGCTGACATTCTGGAAATTCCGCTCATATATTACTTCTGTCGTCCTGATATCAAAACTATGTATCGTAAGTTCTGGATATTGTGAAATATCTTTTAACCATGCATCTCTGCGCCGCCTGATGCTCTCCGGGGCGCCGCACAGCTCCTGCAGTTCTTCTTTTAAAGGACAGATTGGCTTAGTCCGCTGCAAAACACCTTCCCCATCCATCTGCACCGAAGCGCAGAAACGGGCCGTATCTAAACTGTTCCCGACAAAAATTCCATAAATACCGCTTTCCAGAATCCAGGCAGATTCTTCCTCCAGATAGGAAGCCATCGCATCCATCGGGAAAAAAATCGTCTTTTCTTCCTGTTCCCCTGGCGCTAAAAGTCCCGTCTTATAAAATCCTGCCAGCCTGCGGTATTCCTTATTCTGCTTTTCCTGCGGACAGGAAACATACAGCTGGACAATTTCTCTGCCCGAATACTGTATCCCGGTATTGGTCACGTTTACCTTAACTCCAATCCCAGGATGCTCCGTTCCCAAATCAAAATGCTCGATTCCTATCACTTCAATGGCAAACTGCGTATAAGACAGCCCATATCCAAATCCATACCGCACCGGAACTTCATAGGTATCAAAATAACGGTAACCCACATAAATGCCTTCTATATACGCTTCCTTTTCTACATTTCCGTTATTGTGGGAAAAGCTGGAAGCATTCGGGTAATCCGCATAGGCATTCGGCCAGCTGTCCGTCAGCTTTCCGCAGGGAACCGACGCTCCGCTGATCAGATCCGCAACCGCATTTCCAGCTTCCATCCCTGGCTGATGCATAAACAGAATCGCTTCTATATTCGGATATCGATCCGTAAAGGACAGATCCAGAATTCCGCCGGTATTCAAAATCAATATCACATGAGGATAAAGCGCACAAATCGCTTCTACTATCTGCTCTTCTTTTTGGGAAAGCAGAAAATCCCCTGGCTCATTCACCCGATCCTTGGCCTCTCCAGCCTGCCTGCTTAAAACATAAATGGCTATCTGCGCATCCGCCTTTTGGGGAATCTTCCCCTCCGGAATGTGAAAAGGCGTCGAAGAATACGCGTCAAAAAAATTCATACCATCTGGATTTGCAGTTCCAGGCTCCTGCTTTTTCCAGATTTCCCTGCGCCAGGCTTCCCGTGCCTTAACATAATCCGCATCGTATTCTTCCAGCCAGTCACCCGAAACGATCTTGTAACCCGCATGTTCGAGTCCCTGCAGAACACTTACGGTATCCCGGCTGTTTACATCCCCGGAACCGGTTCCTCCTTTGATCGTATGGGCGGCTCCCGCTCCGTACAAAGCGATTGCCGTCCCCTGTTTAACAGGCAAAAGCTGATTCTCATTTTTTAAAAGCACCATACCTTCCGCAGCAGCCCTTCTTGAAAGCTGCCTGCCCAAAATCTCGTACTCTCTCTCCTTTGTATACGTCACGCCGGGTAATTTTCTTTCTTTTATTGTTCTGTCCATAATCCCTCCTGCTCTCATTCTTTGTAACCGTTTAGCCTTCCGGCTTCACTAAAACCGCCACACCCTTTGCAGGGAGTGTAATTTTGCTTCCTCTGCTGTAGTTTTTCTCAGTAAGCAGTTCCTGGTATTGCGTATTCAAAATCACAGTTTCATCCGTTTCCTTGTGATTTAACAAAAAGACCACCGTGCCTTTTTCTGTTGTACGGGCTGCTGCTTCCACGTCATCCGGCGTCTCCATAATCCCAAAAACACCCGCTTCTTCTGCAATATCGCCAATCAGCGCCCGATAAAACGCTTTGTCACTTCTCGTCCCCACATACCAGGCCTGTCCTTTTCCATAAAAATTCCTTGTGATTACCGGGGTTTTCTGGTAAAAATCGCGTTGATAGGAACTGATACATTCCGCGCCTTCCAGATGCATAATATCGCACAAAACATCTGCCGGATACTCCGCCTCTCCATAGACAAACGCATTTGATTCCCCTTCTGCAAGCGCATCCTGCTCTTCTACCCAGATGCCCAGAATATCCTTTATCATGCCCGGATATCCGCCCGGATGCACCAGATCGTGTTCGTCTACGATACCGCTGAAATACGTGGTTACAAATGTACCGCCTGACTCTGTAAACCTGCGTATTTTCGCGTCATAACCGCTTTTTACCATATACAAAAGCGGTGCAATCACTACTTTATACGGGCTTAGTTCATCCTCCGTCCCTATCACATCTACCGGAATATTCAATGCATGGCACGCCGTATAATAATCAAGCACAGCGTCGAGATAATTCATACGGACACTGGGGCCTGCAGAATACTCCAGCGCCCACCAGTTATCCCAGTCAAACACAATCGCTGTCTGTGCCGGAGTCCTTCCTTCCAAAAATACATCTCCAAGCTTTGAAAGCTCTTCCCCTAACTGCGTCACTTCCCGGAATACCCGTGTATCTTCCCTTCCGGCGTGATCAATCACTGCACCGTGATATTTTTCACATGCTCCAATGGATCTTCGGATCTGGAAAAACTGAATCGCATCCGCGCCATGCGCTGCCGCCTGATAGCTTAGCAGACGCATTACACCCGGCCGTTTCAGACGGTTAAAGGGATGCCAGTTCGTTACACTGGGAGTCTGCTCCATCAGTACGAACGAATTTTGTCCGCCGATGCCCCGCATCAGATCGTGGGCAAACGATGTCTCCGCCGCGGATGACGTTGGCTGAGGATAGTTATCCCAGGATATAAAATCCATCTGTTTCGCCCATTTAAAATAATCCAGCTCTTTGTACAGCCGCATCAGGTTTGTCGTAATCGGAATCTCTGGCGTTATTTTTTTGATTGCATCATATTCCAGGCAGAAACAGTCCAGTATACTGTCTGACATAAAACGCATATAATCCAGGGAAATGCCCTGAAACATGGTTTTTTCCACACCGTCAAATACAATATGCTCACTCAGGCCGCTCGGCAGCACAATATCCTCCCAATCATAAAACGTATGTCCCCAGAAAGAAGTATTGAAACTCCGGTTTACCTCATCAAGCGTCTTGTATTTCCGTTTCAGCCACCGCCGGAATGCCTTTTCGCAATTCTCGCAGTAACACGCCCCGCCATATTCATTGGATACATGCCAGGCTACGATATTTTCATAATCCTGATACCGCTCGGCCAGTTTTTCAGCAAGCCTTTGAGCATACTTCCTGTAGGTCGGACTGTTGGGGCAGGAATTGTGGCGGCCTCCGAATTTCCGTTTCCTGCCGTCTGCTTCTGTCCGGAGTATATCCGGATATTTCCGTGCCATCCACGCCGGATGGGCTCCGGTAGATGTAGCCATGCATACCTTCAGCCCATGTTCCCGGACAAGTTCCATAATTTTATCCAGCTTTGAAAAATCATAGGTATCTTCATCCGGCTGCAATGCCGCCCAACTGAATACATTTAACGTAACTTCATTGATATGCGCTTTTTTCAACAGCCGCATATCCTCCCGCCACACTTCGTCCGGCCACTGTTCCGGGTTATAATCTCCCCCGTAAAGAATCTCATGTACATTTTTACCATATCCCATATTGCTCTGCCTCCACTTCCTCCCTGATACATTTCCAACGCTGTTACATATTCCGGCCATAAAACATTCCTTCTGCTCTGCCGGATGATACTATGTATTATACCATACCTGCCGGTTCAGTGGTATATAAATTTTATTCGCTGATATCCGCCAGTCCAAACAAAATCACCTTTTGCAGCTCCTGCAAAGACAATTCAATCTGATAGCCGATTTTCCCTCCGCTGACAAATATCGTTTCAAACTTCTCGCTGCTTGCGTCAATGACAGTTGGAAACTGTTTTTTCATCCCAATCGGTGAACATCCTCCATGCACATACCCGGTAAGGGGCAGCAGTTCCCTGGCCTTGATCATCTCAATGCTTTTCTCCTTCACCGCTTTGGCTGCCTTTTTCAGATGCAGCTCTTTGCTGACAGGTACGACAAATACATAATGCCCGCCGGATTTGCCAACGGTAACAAGCGTCTTAAACGTCTGATCCGGATTTTCCCCTAACACAGAAGCCACATCCGCTCCGCTGACCGCATCTGTGTCAGCATAAAAATGGCTTTTGTATTCTGCATGGTTTTGCTCTAGCAGACGCATTACATTTGTTTTGTCATGTTTTCCCATATCTTCTGCTCCTTTTCTTTCATAATGATCCAATTTTCAAAATTATAATCGATATCCCCGATAAACACAACATCCTAAGAAATGCCAGTGATACAAATACTGCGGCGCTCATCCGCCTATGCCCAGCCACCCAATCCAGTTTCTTCCAGGAGCGCCGCCTCGTGTGCCGCATCATTTTCATGTTTTCATAAATCGCAATCAAAAGCTTTGAAAGAAAGCAGATTTCATTCACACGTTATTTCGCTTCCCGGCGGCAAATAAAAAAGCCGGATAAAGAACAGACGTTTCAATCTGTGCCTTATCCGGTGTATTATTATGTTTTACAGCAAACAACTATTTTGTGAGCTGTTTTGCTTTCAATCCTGCTTTTTTCAGGATTTGCTTATACTTTGCTAATTGCTTGGATGGTACTTTTACTTTCAGGCTGGATTTCGTACCCTTGAATGCCTGTTTTCCTGCAGAACTAAGCTTTTTTGTCCGGATTGTTACTTTGCCAAGTTTCCTGCATCCGTGAAACGCGCTTTTTCCGATCGTTGTCAGACCAGATTTCGACGTCTTACCGATGGTAACTGCCGTAATCTTACTGCAGCCGGAAAACGCACTTGCCCCAATCGTCTTTACGCTGTCCGGCAGGCTAAGCGTCTTCTTTAAGGCGGTACATCCCTTGAATGCGCCTACTCCGATTGCTGTTACATTCTTACCAAATGTAACTGTCGCCAGCTTTGTACAGCCGGAACATGCATTTGCTCCAATCGTCTTTACATTGGCTCCAATGGTCAGGCTCGTCATCTTCTTGTTGCCCTTCATTGCTTTTGCCCCAATGGAAGTCACTTTATACTTCACGCCGTCCGGACCTGTGACTGTATGGATCGAAATCTTCGCCGCCGTGGATTTTAACGTTGTCAGTTCCACTTCTTCGCCAACTTTTGTTACTTTATAAGTTGCTTTGCCGCTTGTAAAGGTTTTGCCTTTCGCTAACGGCGCCTGATTTTCACCGCTTCCGGCATTATTGCCACTTCCTGAATTGTCTCCGCTTCCCGGTTTGTCTCCGCTTCCCGGATTATCTCCGCTTCCTGGTTTGTCTCCGCTTCCCGGTTTGTCTCCGCTTCCCGGATTATCTCCGCTTCCTGGTTTGTCTCCGCTTCCCG
>CAJUPF010000023.1:0-24726 GCA_910588565.1 uncultured Lachnospiraceae bacterium | reverse complement strand
GCTTCCTGGTTTGTCTCCGCTTCCCGGATTATCTCCGCTTCCTGGTTTGTCTCCGCTTCCCGGATTATCTCCGCTTCCTGGTTTGTCTCCGTTATTATCATCATCCGGATCGGGGATATAATTATAATGTATCGTTGCCTTTGATACTGCTGCTGCCGTATCCCCTATTTTACGTATACTGTTCCACTGCGCTTCGGTGCCGGTAAAGTAGACGTCAGTCAGAGGGCAATTTGAGAATGCAGCGATTCCTATTGTTGTAACACTGTCCGGAATCAGAACAACGCTAAATCCGGAGCAGGAAGCAAAGGCTGACGCTCCAATGCTTTCTGCGCCCTGCGGGATTTCCACTCCGGCAAGCATCAGGCAATTCTGAAACATACCCTCGCTAATCCCGTCTATACTCTTGGGCAGTGTTACACGCATCAGAGAATAGCATTGCATAAATAGATTGTCGCCCATCTTTACCTGCTTGCTGCCAGGAGAAAATGTCGCGCTTGTCAGTTTCTGACATTGAAAAAATGCGCCGGCGCCCACCTCTCCGATACTGGCAGGCAAAGCGACAGAAGTAAGACTTGCACAAGCACGAAATGCATTCTGCTCAATGGTTTCCAACCCTTCGGAAATAGTCACCTCACTAAGATTCGGACATTCGCGGAACGCACTGTCACCGATGGTTTTCACACTGGAGGGAATCGCCACGGAAATAATCGAAGAACCACGGAACGCGCTGTTGCCAATTGCCGTCACACCGGAAGGGATTTCCACGCTTAAAACCCCGCAGTTCCAAAAAGCGCAGGAACCGATACCGGTAATGCCATCTCCGATAACGACTTTCCGGATGCGGCTGCCGTTCCCGCTCCACGGCGGTTCTCCGGCGCTGCTGAAATCCGGAATCGCTCCCTGGCCGGAAATGGCCAGCGTACCCGCCTTCGTCAGATTCCAGGCAAGCCCTCCGTCAAGCGTTCCCGCTGCAATTGATACGTTGGCCTCCGGATCATCCGGCGCGACGTAATTTTCCGGATAACGGGTAATATAATGGCTGGTATTGCTCATCACCTCTTCCTTGGATATTGCCCGCCCCCAATGTACCTTACCCTGATGGTCGCCAGCGCTGATGTTTCCTTCGGCAACAACCACGCCCGCATCACTCACTTCGATTACGATCGCGGTATGAACATCATTGCTTACCCGCAAGATGTCTCCGACTTTTACATCCTCAAACGTAAACTCACCCGCTGCGTACATCCTGGCCGGCAAACTGCCAAATGCCGCATCGCTGAGTATAAAAGCAAAGGCTACGCAGCCCACGGCGCTGATGTTTTTCCCATCCAGAGGGCCGCCCTTCCAATGATAATATCCCTTTGTGTCCGAATAAGGCTCATAGTCGGTCCAGGTTGTTCCTTCCTTATAGTTATCCTGATCCTTTAGTGCAATCATAGCTTCATAGGCTTCCGTCGGGGTAGGGATCTTCCCGTCACGGGCGATCAGACCGGATGTGGTTTCTTCCGCAGCCTCCATTTGCCGCAAAAGATCTCCCTGCCCTGCGTATAACGCCAAAGGGGAAGTCATGCATAAGCAAAGCGCTAAAACAGCTGAAAAAATACGTTGTTTCAATGTTGTATCCTCCTGACTTTAAATTTGGGAGAATTTGAAATTAAAAATACTCCCTCTTATAAATATATTGTCCTTGTTCTGCTTTGTCAATATGCATATCACCTACAAACATGATAAACCAGAGAGAAACCCATACCAAGCTATGCGGCCTGAAATTTATCGTTCCCTATTGACCATACTGTTACTGTACACTTTATTATACTGTATGAATCAGTTAAATGCACGACGGGAAACTGGAAGATAGAAAGCGCCTTGTATTTGCCGGTTATGTGGCCAGCATAAAAGATGACGCATGGAAAATAACCCTGATATCCGCATCAAATTGTGGATATCAGGGGTTGCTATGAATTAAAATTTGAATTGTTTATTTTCTTGCCGGCATCTGAAAATTTGCAAGCGCCCTGTTCAGATAATCGTTAAACGGCTTCATTATGCGAAAAAGATTGGCCGCCTTTGCGAGAAATGCTTCGGCATCATGCAGCTCTTCATCTTTGACCGGATATTCCAGATACCAGCTCTTAAATTTTAAGTACTCTGCCTGCGGATGTTCCTTATCATATCCGGCTGGAACATTTTTAAGTGCAGTTCCCTGTACTGTGAAATATTTCTCAAATTCCGGATCATGGATAATGTTTTCTAATTCTCTGCCGTTCCTAACAATATAGCCGCGCACCATTGCCGTTGCGTCTTTGAACATATCTGCAAACAGGCCGCCGCCTAAAAAAGACTGGCCGCCGGGTTTTATCATAAGATAATAGCCAACAGGAACCGGCAGCTTTCCCTGTGAGGAAATATGGGCGCGGAACGCCGGATTATAAGGCGACTTATCATGGCTGAACCTGGTATCCCTCACCAGCTTAAACATAAGGCTTCTCGGTTCATTATGCAGCACGCTGCTGTCAAATTCACCGATCCGGAGGATCAGAGCCCCAACCAATGCTTCAAATTCTTTGTTTGCCGCCTTGTTTTCTAATTTGTGCTCATGGTACCACTCCCGGTTATTGTTTACACTTAAATCGGAAAGGTAATTCAGGATAAGCTGTGTATTCATTTTTCCGTTCCTCCTACGCATTTGTGACAACGGAATAAGAAGTTCCGTTTAAAAATTTTTGGATAAACTCTTTCAGGCTTGCCGGGGACTGATAGGTTTTACAAAAGGCAAATTCCTGAGAAAGATCATCAATACGTTCCATAGCCTGTTTTACTTCGAGCATCATACTTTTTTGGACTGCAGAAGTGAAACTAAGCTGTGCAGGGTGAATCCTGTGATTTTGGATGGCATAATTGACTCTGTCCACGCAGCGGCACGTTCCGTTTCCATACTCGCCGCAGTATTCCTTCAAGAAATCCGCCATTTTGGCGCGGATTCTGGAAAGCCGCTGCCGGTAAGCTTCCGGAGCAATACCCAGAATGTCGCCCGCAATCCGGCTGTCCACTTTGAACATCGTCCCTAAGATAAAGATACATCTGCTTTCCGTATCAAGACACTGCAGCATAACATTCGTGCAGGCCAGTTTTAGTTCTTCCGCCAAAATAGATTTTTCCACATTCTGCGTGAGATCAGGTACATCGCCGATTTTTCCATTTTTAATATCATCCCCATAAAATTCAAAGCTTAAGGGAAATTTTGCAAACATATGCTTCCGGTAGTTTTTCAGATGGTTTGTCGCAATGCGAAATACCCATGTGGAAAACGCGCTTTCCCCCTTAAAAGAGGACAGATGCGTCATAACCTTTAACAGAATATCCTGTGTGGCGTCCTCTGCGTCAGGAAAAGAGCCGAGCATTCGCAGGGACAGGTTAAACACCAGATCCTGTATGCTGAGAATGACGGTTTCCAGAGATGCTTTATCTCCGGCAGCAGCTTTTGTGATCAAAGCCAATAGCTCTTCGTTAGTAATATTTTTCATGGCTTTTTACCTCCTATATTTCATTAGACAACAGAAAGGCAGCCTTGTGACAGGAAAAATAAAATTTCTATTCCTGACAGTTCCTTGATCTCCTGACAGCATAAATAGCTGCATTTTATTCCAAAACCACATTAGAACGTTCTTCCGATACGTTGTCAGTGAATTTAATTCATTATAAACACGAAATGCGCCTTGGAAGAAATCTTCATTATCAGATCTTTTATGCATGCCAGCTAAAAAAGCGGAAATTTTGAAAATCCATGTTACCGATTCGACAGTACGGTTTGAATCATTTTCCCTTGAACCGGCTTTATTTTAGCATATTAAATAGGATAATTAAAGTGTGAAACGCTATAAAGCAGACGCATTACATTGATCCTTTCAGGGGCTTTTTTCAATAAAAAATACAACAATGGAAATAACGGCTAACCTTTCATCGGTTAGCCGTCATTTTTTGCACCACTCAATGCTCCAGCATCTTTTCAATAAATACCCCGTATCCTTTCGTCGCGTCCGATATAAACACATGGGTGACCGCCCCGATGATTTTTCTATCCTGCAGAATCGGGCTTCCGCTCATGCCCTGCACAATCCCTCCTGTCTCCGATAACAGCCGCTCGTCAGTCACATGGAACAGAATTCCTTTGTTTTCTTCTTTATTATTAAAATCCACATCGTCAATTTCTATCTCATACTGCCGCAGTGTGCCATCAAGCGATGATAAAATGCATGCTTTTCCTTTTTGGATATCCTGTTTCAGACAAACCTCCACATCGGTATTTTCCATTTCTTCCGGCAGGCTGCTTAAATTTCCATATATTCCGGTTGCCGTGTTTTCAGAGATTGTACCAAGACAGTTTTCGTCTTTATAATGAATGACTCCGGTCAGTTCTCCCGGCGTTCCATCCCTGCCTTTTACAATCCCGACAATATTTGTGCTGTAAACATTTCCGTCTGACAGCTGTATCATGCTGCCGGTATCCGCATCGCTGACCGGATGCCCAAGCGCTCCATAGGACAAATCCTCTTTCAAATAGGTCAATGTGCCTACACCGGCCATATCATCCCGTACCCATATGCCAAGCTTATAAGATCCGTCCTCAGCAGTAACCGGATTGATCTTAAGCTCAATCTGTTTTCCTTCCCGCAAAATGCCCAGGACAACGGGGTCACCGGCAGAGGAATTGACCAGATCCACAAGTTCTTCTTTTTCTGCTATCTCTATGCCATTGACTGTTTTGATATAATCCCCGCCTCTTACAATCTCCTCTGCAGGCTCATAATTTAATCCGTCTGCAGCCGTCACTTTTCCAGTACCGATAATCAGGACACCGTTTGTTTTCGTATAAATTCCAATGGGCATTCCGCCAGGCTTTACATAGCTTTTTTCTACCAGATGAACCGATACTTCTTTGACCGGAATCAGATTCAGAAACTTGCAGGACAGATGGTAATCTGCTTTCGATGATGAATGGTTCAAAAAAACAGGCACGCTTTCCTCCTGCTTTTCCACAGTCACCGGAACTGAAAAATGTACCTGCTCATCTTCACCGCTTACCGCATATATTTCATCCGGTATGGAATCATACAGCAGACCTGCAAAAAAACAGATAAGAATGAAAAAAGCAGTGAAAAACAGTTTTTTCCTTATCTTCTGGAATTTATGATAAATCATACTGCCAGTACTCCTTTCGTAGAAAATTCAAATAAGTTTCCCTGATCAAGATAAAAAAAGAAGGATACGCATTGTACCCTTCTTAGTATGTACCATTTATTTTGGTTCACCCAATGATTTTTTTGTATTTGCTGCCAATTCTTTCATTTCTTTTGCGCTGCTTAGCACTGTGTCTGTAATCTTTACACCGCCTAACATCCGCGCCAGTTCGTCCACACTCTCCTGCTCATTCAGCATCCGTATCGTCGAAATCGTCGTCTGGTTTGTAACCGATTTTTCAATCAGATAATGAGAATCCGCCATCGCTGCAATCTGAGGCAGATGCGTAATGCAGATAATCTGATGGCTTCTTCCGAGCGCATTCATCTTCTCAGAAACCATCTGCGCCGTTCTCCCGCTGATACCGGCGTCAATTTCATCAAAAATCAGCGTTCCCACTGCATCCGTATCCGCCAGTACTGTCTTAATCGCCAGCATAATTCTGGAAAGCTCCCCGCCTGAGGCAATTCGTTCCAGCGGTTTTAACGGTTCGCCCGGATTGGTGGAAATCAAAAATTCCGCATCGTCATAGCCATTTGCCGTAAATTGTTCCATTTTCTGGAAATCCATCTCAAACGATACATCCAAAAAATTCAGATCCTGCAGTTCCCCTCTGATCCGTCTGGTCAGTTCCTGTGCGGCTTCTCTGCGGATCTTAGATAACATTCCGCAATACCGTTCCATCTCCTGTTCCATACGGCCATATTCCTGTTTCAGTTTCTCCAGATAGGCATCGTAATCCGAGAGTTGTTCCAACCGCGCTTTTTTCTCCTTACAGGAATCAAGAACTTCTTCAATTGTCCTGCCATATTTGGACTTTAAACGGTTTATAATATCTAAACGCTGTTCTGTATTGGCAAATGTTTCTTCATCAAATGACGTATCTGATATATATTCTGCAAGTTCCCGGTTAAAATCATTCAAAAGATTGTCAATTTCCATTAACTGGTTTTCCAGTTCCGCTACTGCTTCATCATATTCCGCAGCCTCTGACAGCCCTTTTAAGGCATAACCAATCTGCTCCGTTGCCGAACCATAGTCTTCTCCGGTCTTTGCATACGCTCCGGTCACGCTTTCCATAATCTTCTGTCCATTAGCGAGCCGCCTGTATTCCTGTTCTAACTGCTCATCCTCACCGATTACAAGATGCGCCTCTTCCATTTCTTCCACTTCAAACTCCAGAAAGGAAATCTCCCGTTCCCGATCCCTGGTGTCAAGGCTGGCCTCTTTCCATTCGGATTTTAATTTTTTATAATCCTCAAATGCAGACTTGAGCGTTTCTTTGTCTTCCTGGATACGGCTTTTCGCATAGCTGTCCAAAATATTCAGATGATTCTTTTTGACTAACAGCGACTGATGCTCATGCTGTCCATGAATATCAATCAAAAGGGAAGCCACTTCCTTTACTTTGGAAACCGGAACCGTTTCCCCGTTGATTTTGGAAACGCTTCTTCCCTTTAAAATTTTCCGGCTGATAATCAGGCAGTCCTCTTCTAACATGATATCCATTGCTTCTAAGGCCTGCCTGAAAGATGCATCTTCAATCAAAAATGTCAGCTCTACCAGTCCGTACGGGGCATTTTCCCGAATCATCTCTTTTTGGACTTTTCCGCCCAGTGCAAGATTGACGGAACCTATAATAATTGATTTCCCGGCTCCGGTTTCTCCGGTCATAATATTCAGCCCTGGCAAAAACTCAACTTCCGCTTCTTCGATTAACGCCAGATTTTTTACATGTAAGTTTTGTAACATAAATTCTCCTTCAAATTTCTTAGATTATGCATCACTGTCTCCTATCATTCTGCGCAATCGATCCATCAATGCCGCCGTATCCTGGGTCGTGCGGACTGCGCACATAATGGTATCGTCCCCGGCGATACTGCCTACAATCTCATGCCAATTCATAGCGTCCAATGCTGCCGCAACCGCCATTGCCATACCGGAAACCGTTTTTACAACCAGGATATTCTGCGCCATATCCATAGATATAAAGCCGTCTTTAAATATCCGGATATATTTATCCCGCATATCCTCTGCGCTTTCTGTCAGCGCAGCATATTTCTGCTTCCCATTGCCGGTGGCAACCTTGGTCAGTTTTAGTTCCCGGATATCCCGCGATACAGTCGCCTGCGTCACCTGACAGCCTTCTTTTTCCAGATAAACCAGCAAATCCTCCTGGGTCTCAATATCGTTTTTTTGGATCAGTTCCAAAATTTTTGCGTGTCGTTTTGATTTCATCTTGTCTGCATTTTCTTTCTTAATATTTCTAAAAAACTAAGTTTGCTTAATTTTATAATTTTCGTCTTCTGCTCGGAAGCACGTATGGTAATCGATTCTCCCGGCGACAGCTCTACTGCCGGTTCCCCGTCAAAATTTACAACTACCCGCTGCTTCTTCTGAGGCTGCCTGCTGCGAAGTTCCACCGTAACTTCATCTTCCGCCCCTATAATAATGCTTTTGGAGTTCAGCTCATGCGCATTGATCGGCGTAATCAGAATCATACAGGCTTTGGGATCGATAATCGGTCCCCCGGCTGACATGCTGTATCCGGTGGAACCTGTCGGAGTTGCAATAATAATGCCGTCCGCCCGGAAAGTATTGAGATACCCTCCATTGACCGATACAATCAGCTCGACAAGCTGCAGTTCCCCTTTCCGGATAATCACAATGTCATTGAGCGCTTTCTGATGAAAATGAGCCCCGCTTAACATCATCCGTTCTTCTATCATATAGTTTCCCTGCATAATCTCCTCGATTGCAGAATATACGCTGTACTCTTCCAGTTCACATAAATAGCCCAAATGGCCCAGATTTACTCCAATCAGCGGAATCTCCCGTTCCGACGCAAGCCCTGCCGCGCGGATCAGTGTTCCGTCCCCTCCAAGTACAAAAATTCCCTCCACAGAATCCGGAAGCTTTCCGCCTTCTCCAATGACGCGGCAGCTTCCTCCGTTCCTCTCAATATGCGATTTCATTTTATTGGTGATAAAATAATCCTTGTCCTTGTTGGAATTGACAATGATACAGAAATTTTTCATGACGATTACTCCAGTGCGGTATGCGCTGCTTCTACCACGTCCTCAACAGCAGCGGCTTCCTCCGGCATTCCTTCCCCATTCATTTTGATATGCAGCAGATATTCAATATTTCCTTCCGGCCCCTTGATGGGGGAAAAATCCAGATGCAAAACAGCAAAGCCCAGCTCTTTTGCATATGCGATTACCATTTCAATCACTTCTCTATGTACTGCCTTATCTCGGACAACGCCTTTTTTGCCCACTTTTTCCCGTCCCGCTTCAAACTGGGGCTTGATCAGGCATACCATTTCAGCGGTATCGGATAACAATCTGCTGACTGGCAGTAAGATTTTGGTCAGGGAAATAAAAGAAACATCCGCCGTTGCAAAATCCAGAACATCCTGGATATCTTCTGTTGTAACATAGCGGATATTCGTCTTTTCCATACAGACTACCCGCGAATCCTGGCGCAGTTTCCAGGCAAACTGGCCATAGCCCACATCCACAGCATATACCTTGCCTGCGCCATTCTGCAGCATACAGTCTGTAAATCCTCCTGTTGACGCTCCAATATCCATACAAATCTTATCCGCCACCAAAATTCCAAACTCCGCCATCGCCTTTTCCAGCTTCAGGCCGCCGCGGCTAACGTATTTTAAGGTATTTCCATGTATTTCTATATCGCAGTCTTCTTGAAACATGCTGCCGGCTTTATCTTCCCTCTGCCCGTTTACAAACACAGTTCCGGCCATAATCATCGCTTTCGCCTTTTCCCTCGAAGGCGCAAGGCTGCGGCTTACCAGTAAAACATCTAAACGCTCTTTCATGTATCCTCCATCAAAATCTGCCCGCAGGCTTTATGGCAGCTGCAATCTCTTCTAGTATGGACGCTTCATCAATCCCAAGCTCCCTCCGCAGAATATCTACATTTCCATGCTCTACATAATCGTCCGGAATTGCTATATTCAGAATACGGCAATCGATTTCACTGCTGCATAAAAATTCTGTTACATGCTCGCCAAATCCGCCGTTTAACACATTTTCCTCCAATGTAACAATCAGCCTGTGCTTCCTTGCCATCGTTAACAGAAGCTCCTCATCCAGCGGTTTTGCAAAACGCGCATTGACAAACGTCGGCTCGTATCCCTTCTCCTGCAGCTTCTGATACACCGTTTCCGCCGTCTTTACCATACTCCCCAGGGCGAACAGTGCAATTTCCCTTCCCTCATACAGGATTTCACTTTTCCCGTATACAATCGGTACGCGAAATTCCCGCAGGCCGTCATATGCCTCTCCTCTTGGATAGCGGATCGCAATAGGGCTTGGGAATTTCACTGCAAACTTCATCATATCCGAAAGTTCCCATTTATTCTTCGGCGCCAGGACTGTCATATTCGGGATACTGGACAAAAAAGAAATATCAAATAATCCCTGGTGGGTCTCTCCGTCGCTGCCAACCAGGCCGGCTCTGTCAATCGCAAATACCACCGGAAGATTCTGGATACAGACGTCATGCAGAATCTGATCATACGCTCTCTGCAAAAAAGAAGAATATACCGCCACCACCGGACGCAGCCCCGCAGCTGCCAGCCCGGCGGCAAACGTCACCATATGTTCTTCCGCAATCCCCACGTCGAAAAAGCGCTCCGGGTATTTGTTATGAAACCGTTTCAGTCCCGTCCCATCTTCCATTGCGGCTGTGACCGCCACAATGGATTCATTCCGCGCTCCCAGCTTAAACATCACCGTAGAAAAAATATCCGTATAATTCGCCTTCACTCTTTTTTTCAAGGGAATGCCGGAATCGATATCAAACGGCTCTGTCCCATGGAACCGCGCCGGATGACGTTCCGCCGGCGTATAGCCTTTTCCTTTTTTGGTAATCACATGCAGCATAACCGGTCCCTGAAAACGGGTCGCTTCCCGCAATGCTTTTACCATGCCATAGATATTATGGCCATCCACCGGGCCCAGATACATAATCCCCATATTTTCAAAAAGCATGCCGGGAACCAGAAGCTGTTTGATACCGCTCTTCGTCCTCCGGATGCGTTCTACAATTCCTTCTCCGCAGAATGGAATCCTGCTTAACGAATTGGCTACCCCGGTCTTAATTTCCTGATAAGGCACGGCTGTCCGCAGATGATTCAGATATTTGGAAAGTCCGCCGACATTCTCGGAAATCGACATATTATTATCATTTAACACAATAATAAAATTAGAACGTATCCGGGATGCATTATTTAACGCTTCATATGCCATCCCCCCGGTCAGCGCCCCGTCGCCAATCACGGAAACCACCCTGTAATCTTCTCCTTTAATCTGCCTTGCCATCGCATATCCTAATCCTGCCGATATGGATGTAGAACTATGCCCGGTGTCAAAGCAGTCACAGTCGCTTTCTTTCCGCTTGGGAAAGCCGCTCATCCCGCCATATTTGCGCAGCTCGTCAAACCCGGCCTGCCGCCCGGTTAAGATCTTGTGGGTATAAGACTGATGCCCGACGTCCCAGACAATCTTATCCTGCGGCAAATCAAAGGCAAGATGCAGCGCCATTGTCAGCTCCACAGCTCCCAGATTGGACGCCAGATGGCCGCCGGAAACCGAAATTTTCTGAATCAGAAACTCCCGTATTTCATCCGCCAGGGCTAAAACCTCTGCTTTGCTTAGTTTTTTTATATCATTCTCTTGTTGAATCTTCTCCAATACCATATATGAACCCTCTATTTTTCCCGATGCATCAAATAGCACAGCAACTCCTGTAAAAACGTATCCTCCGGAATGCGTGCCATTGCGCTGCAAAACAGCCGCCCGGCGTCTTTTTCAGCCTTTTGGATTCCTTCCATAGAGACATAAGTCGCCTTCTGGTTTTTCACATCGCTTCCCACTGGTTTACCCAGAACTTCTAACGTGCTGGTCACATCCAGAATATCATCCTGTATCTGGAACGCAAGCCCGATTTCCTGTGCGCAGGCTTCTATATTCAAAAACTCCGCTTCAGACGCCCCGGCTAAGATTGCGCCTGTCCCCATGGCAGCTTCAATCAATGCTCCTGTTTTCAAGCGGTAGATAACATTCAGCTTGTCCCTGGAAATCCGCCCTGTTCCTTCGGATTCCACATCCACAACCTGTCCGCCAACCATACCGTAAACGCCTGCTTTTTTTGCCAGGAAACGAAACGCCCTGCCGACAGCCGGATTCTCCGGTTCCATAGAAAAGGCTTCCGCCGCAGTCTCATACGCATAATTTAACAGCGCGTCGCCCGCTAGAATCCCCATTGCCTCGCCATACACCATATGCGTCGTCTTTCGTCCCCGGCGGTACTCGTCATTGTCCATCGCCGGAAGATCATCATGGATAAGGGAATACGTATGAATCATCTCGATCGCCGCGGCAAACGGCTCAATAATTCTTGAACTGCCGCCAAACATGCGGTAGGTCTCCATCATCAGCATGGGACGCAGCCGCTTCCCGCCCGCCAGAATACTGTAATTCATGGCTTCCAGCACTGTTTTCTGATAGCCTTCTTCCTTTGGAAGGTATTGTTCCAGAACCGCTTCGATTTCTGTCCTTCTGCGTTCTAACTCTGTCTGTATCTCCATTGTTTCTCCTTTACCTTCGCTAAAATTCCTCCAGCTCTCCCTGCCCCGTGATAACAAGCATCTTTTTCTCTACCTGATCGATTTTGTTATTGCACAGCTTTAATTTTTTCATGCCTTCTTCATACAAAAGAAAAGAGGATTCCAGGGAAATCTCTTTATCTTCCATTTGCTCTAAAATTTCTTCAATTTCTATCAATAACTCCTCTAAACCGGATTCTTTTTCCTCTGCCATATCCTTTCCTTCCCTGCCTTTGCTATTTATCTTACAGCCCCTGCACATCCTTTACTTCCGCCATAATGCTCCCATCCTGCAGCCGCACCCGAATTTCCGCTCCTGTTTGCACACAAGAACTGCTGCTTATACGTCTGCCGGAAGCATCCGTAACAAAAGCCAGTCCTTTGCTCAGCTGCTTTGCCGGAGAGACGCCGTCTAAGCGGCCGGACAGCATCCCAAGGCGGTATCTTGCGCCCGCCAGCCTGTCCTTCATCTCCTGTTCCAGCTTGTCATGCAGGCTGGCTGCGTACAGCTTCTTTTCATTTATCTGGCTGGCCGGGCTTTTCAACTGCAGGCGATTTGCAAGGCTCTGACATCGATGCCTTGCGGTATCCCGTTTCCACTCCATTGTACGCCGCAGCTGCCGGTTCAAACCTTCCATCTCATCAAACAGCTCAAATATATCATAAACCGCCAGTTCCGCCGCCGCAGACGGCGTAGGGGCACGCAAATCCGCCGCAAAATCAGAAATTGTGGTATCTGTTTCATGCCCCACTGCCGAAATCACCGGCGTCTCACACTCAAAAATCGCCCTGGCTACCATCTCCTCATTGAACGCCCATAAATCCTCAATGGACCCGCCGCCCCTTCCCACAATGATCACATCCACACCCATAACATCCAGCGCATGGATTCCATTTATAATACTATAAGCCGCGCCTTCCCCCTGTACCTGGGCCGGATATAAAACCAGCTGTACATATGGATTGCGCCTGCCTGCAATATTCCGGATATCCTGTACCGCGGCTCCCGTAGGTGCGGTTACAATGCCAAGCGTGCGGATAAACTTAGGGATCGGCTTTTTATATTCAGCTGCAAACATACCCATTTCTTCCAGTTCGCGCTTTAATGCTTCAAACTTTAAAAACAGACTGCCTTCTCCGTCTTTCTCAATCTCTTTTGCATACAGCTGATACCGTCCATCCCGCTCATAGACGTCAATCGATCCGGTCACAAGCACTTTGTCCCCTTCCCGCATCCGAAACGCAAGCCCTTTGCGGTTCCCGGCAAACATTACGGCGGACATTGCCGCTTTTTCATCTTTTATTGTAAAATAAATATGGCCGGAAGAATGATATTTGCAATTGGAAACTTCCCCTTTCACACATATGCCATGGAGCAGAAAATCCTCTTCAAACATACGCTTAATATAAGCATTCACCTGGCCGACAGAATATGCTTTTTTACTCATACGATTTTCGCCAGAATCCCATTTACAAAGGAAGAGGAGCCATCCGTACCATATCGTTTCGCCAGTTCCACCGCTTCATTGATCGCAACGCCTGTGGGAATGTCCTCTTCAAATTTGATTTCATAAACCGCAAGACGAATCAGGGTCAGATCCACCTTGCCCATTCTGCCCGTCTTCCATCCTCTGGCAACCGCATTGATCATATCGTCGATCTCTGTCACCCTGCCTGCCAGATCCCGGATCTTATTCTGAATATACGCTGCATCCGCTTCACTCGCTTCTCCCTCGTCAGCGGTAAATTGTAACTGCTCCTCCAGTTCCTCTTCCGAATAGAATTCAATCCGGAACAAAAGCCGGAAAATCTCTTCCCTTATCTCTCTTCTAGTCATCTGACGCTACCTTTCTATCTTGTATACTATAATTATTATGGAGACTGTAAATAAAAAGGGTGCCGCCCGACACCCCTTACCTGCTCTTTCCCATGTCAACACTGGCAATTCTGACATTAACAACGGATACTTCCAATCCGGTCATATTCTCAATCGCTGTCTTCACTTTCTCCTGAACTTTGGAAGACACGTCAGGGATCGCGTATCCATATGCGATATTCAGCGCGACGTCTACCCGCACAACGCCTTCCGCTACATTGACACGGATTCCTTTGGAAAGATTCTTCATGCCAAGCTTGCTGACTAGTTCATTGGTAATATTGCCCGCCATGGAACTTACGCCGTCTACCTCCGTAGCCGCAAGCCCTGCAATAATCGCAACTACTTCGTCCGCGATCTTGACCTCGCCTAATTTATCTTCTTTGATTTTAAAACCCTTTCTATCCTCAGCCATCTTGTATGCCTCCTAAGTGATATATTGATTGTATTATAACAGACAATTCCGATTTTGAAAACCAGAAATTGTAAAGTCTGTTATATTAGTATGCCCATGTCTCTCTTCCTTATAATAAATTATATTCTGCAAACATATGTTCATCTTATTATTTCAAGCAAAAAGATTGCAGAAATTGTTGGCCAATGTTATACTTTTTCCAGAAAGCAGATTTTCTTCTGGCCGCGTTGCGGCTGTCGTTTTTATGTATCAAAGAAATCCTATGGCTGCTATTGCTGCATTCCATATGCCACAGAGATATCTGTCAAAATCATGCATTATGAAAATTCCTGCTTTTGATCTCACATTTTTACCAGCAGGAGGTTTTCTGTGTATGGCCTCCTGTAATACAATTTTACAAGGAAGGATAAGTTGAACAATTATGGTACAATTTATGATGATGTTTTCCGGACAATTCAGGAACGGCATCCTGAGCTTCTAATACCGCTGATGAACGAAGCATTTCATACCAATTATTCGGAGAAGCAGAAGATAAAACGGCTGCCGGAAGAATATCGGAAAATACTTTCAAATGTTGTGGCTGACAGTTGCTTTCTAATCGGAAAACATATTTATCACATGGAATGCCAAAGTACAACAGATAACAAAATGATACTCAGGATGATAGAATATGACTTTACGATTGGGCTAAGCCAAGCAGAATATGAGAACGGAATCTGACTCTTTTTCAGAAAAAACTGTATATCTGCCTGCCATATTACATTATGCGCTATGAAAAGAAGTTCCATGAAATCAGTCATGATCCGGAAAAATCTGAAAAGCTATTAACAGAGTATAAACAGATGCTGGAACTGTTGGAAGTAAAAATGCAGCATGATGAAAACGGTTTATTCCAGGATTTGTTACGTTTGATCCGAAAAGTTGCAGAATTTCAATAAAGGGGCTTCTAATGGAGAACTTCGTGTAAACAAGCTTATCCTGGCGCTGCAGTCACAGGGCAGGACAGAAGAAATCATCACTGCCGCTTCTGACCGGGAATATCAGAAAAAATGACACGTTTTTATGATTAAAGACCCCAGGCTCAGATGAGCCTGGGGCCTTTGTCTATGACATTTTATTTCGTAATTTTAATCCCAGCGATCTGTAAGATAATCATTCTTATTTGTTAATTTCGCCTTTGCTGCTTCAACTGCTGTAGCAAGATTCATATCATCTGGGTACAAAAAGACGCATGGTATACAGTTTGATGTCCTATGCGCCTTTACGCTGTTATTTTGATGTTTCATTACTTTGCTAACTATACCAACTGCATAATTTCAGCTTCAATCTCTTTTACTTCATCTTCTGTAAATTCCGGAAAAAATACAGACATTTCTTCTATCGTAATTCTTCCATTACTTAACATTAGTTTTGCTTTTTTTCTAGCAGTTTCCTTTTCAATATCTTTCGCATAAGTTCTCATAATCTGCTCATCATCAAATAAACTCATCATAATCGTTACTACCTCCACTTCCTTGCTGCTTAAATATTGTTTTAAGATGTTCCTGCCCTTGCAAATACGAATTGTATCTGTAACTGCCTGTTTTGTCATTCCATGCTCTTTTACCCGCTCGTTAAATACTTTGCAAAAAATAATGTACTCATTGATTATATTGTCCTTATCGCTCTCATATATTATTTTGGCTTTTATCTCTATATCAATATCCGCACCGTCAAAAAACTCTTGCGATAAAGATATTATATCGGGTTTCCTGCCTTGGTTGCCTGTGTATATCACATATAGTTCAGGCTTGGGCATTTTTACTTTTTTGCTCTTATACAGGCTTTGGCTTGTTCGCTCAAAATATTCATGGTAACTCTGTGCCAAATACAACAGTATTCTGATTAAAATATTTACCGTCCAACTGGCTTGTGCCTCCAAAAGTAAAAGCAATCTGTTGTTACCCGCCATGATACCCAAATCATTATACAGGTTATCTGTAAGCACATTATCTATTGTGACAATATCCAGCGTATCCTCTGTTGCGTCCTTATCCTCCGGATGTAATGTTTTATACAATTTCAACAAATTCTTTTTATCCTGGAAAAGATCTAAAAACACACTGTTTTTTGCGGTGCGCTTTACTTTAACTTTCTGCGTCTGCTTTGTATCGTCTGACACATTATCACCTCGATTTCTAAAAGCCTGTGGCACAAGATACGATATATCCTACTCCTGCCACAACCTAATTATACAAAATAACGCCTGTCTTTACAATATAACATTACATTTTTCGGCTTATATACTTTGCCTGCTGAATAGCTGTCATTCAAACATTACAAATGTGATATGTAATTTACGAAAAAAGATTGAGCCGGACAGAAAAACTCCCAGGCTCAGATGAGCCTGGGGGTTTTTCTATGGCATTTTATTTTGTAATTTTAACTTTTATGGTTGCTTTCTTCTTGCTTCCGTCAGTTGCCGTTGCTGTAATTTTTACTGTCTTGCCTTTTCCGGCTTTCTTGGCTGTTACTTTGCCGTTCTTTACGGTTGCGTATTTTGTGTTAGAAGATTTCCATGTCACTTTCGTATTGACTGTCTTGCCCTTTGGTGTAACTTTGACTGTCAGCTTTTTGGATTTTCCTGCTTTTATGCTTATTTGTTTCTTACTAAAGCTGATCTTCTTGACAGCAGTCTTCATAATCTTGACTTTCACTGTCTTGGATGCGCCTCCGTCAGCTGATTTCACTGTAACGGTTACAGTCTTGCCAATACCGGCTTTCTTTGTTGTTAAGACGCCCTTGCTGCTGATAGCTGCATATTTCTTTGTCTTGGACTTCTTGTCGATCGAATAAGTCACTTTCTTATTCGTTGCATCTTTTGGACTAAGTGTAATTTCTTTGCTTAAATCCAGTTTCTTGCCCGCTGCAATCTGGTAGCTCTTGGATGCGAATGTAATCTTGCTTACTTTCTTCACTATCGGTGCAGCTTTAACCAGTCCGGCAATCGCTTTTTCCAGAGCTGCCTTAGCTGCTGTAATCTGTGCGGAAGTTGCGTTTGCATTGGTTAAAACTGCCTGTGCATCGGAAAGCGCTTTCTGGTATGCTGCCCAGCTTGCTGCCGTATAATCCGCTGCTGATCCTGTCGGTTTCTTCGTGTTGATAAAGGAAGTCAGATCGGCTTTTGCTGCGGCTTTGGCTGCTTCTTCCTGGATTTCTGCATTTGTCTTAAAGTTGTTTACGGCTTTTTCCAGAGCGGCTTTTGCATCAGCCACTGCCTTTGCATCGCCACTTTCAATTGCAGTTTCAGCGTCTGCAATTGCCTTCTCTAAAGCTGCCCAGCGATCCGCCGGATAATCATTCTTGTTTGTCAACTTCGCCTTTGCTTCTGCAACTGCAGCTTTAAGTTCACTCTTCGCTGCGATTAACTCCGGAGATTCCGGCTGCCTCGGTGTCCATTTTGCAATCAGTGTGAGATTTGACGAAATCACCGTATCAAAGTCAAATTCAGTACTGCCGTCTTTTGTCCAGCATACAAATGTATAGCCTTCTTTTGTCGGATTAGTCTCCGGCGCGGTTACTTTTTCTCCACTCTTTACGATCTTCTCAGCGAAAGCTTCGCTTGCATTTTCATCTGCCATGAACCTTACTGTACAGTCTTCGCCCGGTGCCACATTTTTTTCCCATTTTGCAATCAATGTAATATCCGCAGTGATTGTTGTGTTTTCAAAATCAAATGCTTTTCCGTCTTCTGTTGTCCAGCATTCAAATGTAAAGCCTTCTTTCGTCGGTTCTGCTGGTGCAGTTACTTTACCCCCGCTCTCCACTGTCTTTGTATCATAAACATCTGGCGCATCCTTATCCGTCTTGAATGTTACGGTATACTCTGTGCCTGGCTGTTCTGATGTCCAGCTTGCAGTTAATGTCGTATCAGCTGTGATTATTACCTCATCAAAATTAAATAACACATCAGTGTCTTCATAACACCATCCGGCAAATGTATAGCCGTCTTTTGTCGGTGTGTTGTCCGGCGCAGTTACTTTAAATCCACTGTCGATATCGGCCTTTGCTGTTGCAAACGTTTCATCCCCGTCTTTAAATGTCACGGTATAGACAATCTTTTTCCAGCCTGCCGTCAGGGTCATATCTGACAGTACTTCTTCCTTTTCAACGTCAAATACTTCTCCGTCTGCGGTTTTCCAGCCTTCAAATATATAACCCTCTTTTGGAGCCACCGCCGGGGCGCTGACCTTAAACGGAGTATCTGCTTCCGCGCTTGTCTGTTCCGTGGCTACCGTCTTATCACCATCTTTGAATGTAACCGTATAGGTATCCATCGTCCAGTATGCAATCAATGTATAATCCCGATAGATTTCCCGATCCATATCAAACTTTGTACCGTTCAGTGTCTGCCAGCCATCCTGCGTATAACCTTTCCTTGTTGGCATAACCGGCGGATTTTCTGCCTTCGTACCATAATTGATTGTAACCGTCTGCTCATACAAACTATCATCACTGTAAGTAGCTTTATAGGTTATGGTAAGTGTCAGCTCCTCCCACTTCGCAATAAAATCAGTATTCCCTGTAATACTTGTGTCTGCCAAATCCACGATTTTCTTGTCGGCATCGTCTTTTTTATACCATCCGACAAATCTATAGCCCTGCCTGGTCGGTTTCTTTTCCAGCTTTGCACAGTCTCCGGCAGCTACTGTCATTGTCTTCCATGGTTCTTCTGACTGTTCACCTGACGGAACATCCAGATAGAAGTTTACAGTACAGCTATCCGCCCATTTTGCTGTCAGGGTAATATCTTCTGTAATATCTGTTGTGAAATCAAAATCCTGACCGTCTTTCTGCCAACCCATAAATATCTTGCCGTCCGCCGTCGGATCTTCATACGGCGCCGCTACATTATCATTTTGGACAACTGTAACCGTTTCTGTTGTTGTTCCGTTATTAAAAGTAACCGTTTTCGTAGTTACGCCAGACGTAATCTCCTTCTGCTCCCATTTCGCTTTCAAAGTGAGATCGCCATGCACTTTATCAGGTTTTTCTTCACCTGCAAAATGGAATGGTTCATCCGGAGTCGCAGCAGAAAACCAGCCCTTAAATATATAACCTTTCTTTGGATATGGTCCAGCAGGCTCCAAAGGAGACACCTCATGGTTTTTATTCGGCATATCTGTCTTAACCTGTGTGAATTCCTTGCCGTCTGCACGGAATGTTACCGTATATTCGATCAGCTCCCACTGTGCGATTAATGTAACATCCCTTGTAATATTTCTTCTGAAGTCAAAGATATCTGCTTCCGGATGATCTTCCAGATCAATCTTTCTCTTCCAGCCTGTAAACTCATAGCCATGTTTTGTTGGCTCTGTAGGTTCTTTTACTTGTGTTCCCTCATCTATCGTCTCTGTCCAATCCTTTACCTCATTGGTGCCGGTTTGGAATGTCACCGTGAATGTCTTCTGATACACAGCAATTAAATGGTAATCACTCTGAACTTTTGTAGTAAAATCAAATGCATCCGGATGCACATTTTCTCCCTGATATATATGCCATCCAAGGAAACGCCAGCCGCCTTCCTCGCTTGTTTTTACAGGCTCCTCCGGAATCTGATTTTCTGCTATTACATCACCGTCTCCCACTATAATTTCTATAGGATCTGTTCCGTTATCTGGCTCAAACACAACTGTTCGTTTAATTTTAAAAATCTTACAGTTAAACGTAATTTCTTTTGTTTTTCCTTTATAGGAAATTGTTGCTTTTAACTGCTCCTGTGCTTCTTGATCTACAGGAGGCAGATTTACCTTACCATCTGCGCCGATATGGCCGTTTCCAGCCGTTGTCCAGGTAACTTCAGCGTCAGTATATACGCTGCTGGCTATTTCCGGAAGTTCGATCTGTGTCTTGTTTACATCAAGATTTACAGTATTGCCTTCCACCTTTGCACCCATCTTTTTGATCAGATCGTCTGCGGCGTATCCCAACTGAATTTCATCCATTTCATTATATATAGCTTTTGCCTGCTCGCCTGCAAGAGATTCATTATAAATACGGAAATCCTTGACATTTCCTTTATAATCAGCATCGCCATTATAACCATAGATACAACTGCCGATTACTGCAAACTGAAGTTCTCCTAAACCTGTTAAAGCTGTATTCAAAGTCTCAGTTCCAGCAAACTCACCATTTTTATATGCTGTAATCTTATTTCCGTCTATCACTATGGTAAGATGCGCCCATGTATTTGCTGCAAACGCCAACTCAGACTTTGATCCCATCAATCCAGATACATTTGACCAGCCTGTTGTTCCTATTACAGCTCTGAAATAGCCAGCCGGATCACTGGTATTTATGGTAAAATGTCCTCCTGCGCTTCCTGACACAGACTTACTGTCGCCAACACCAAATACATTGCTCTTAGAACCTCTTGCATCTTTTGCCCAGAAGGAAAGTGTAATCTTGTTCTTATTCTCAAACAGATCAGTTGGCAAATCAATATAAGTAGAAAAAGCTTTGCCCCCATTAAATGCTGCTCCGTTATCTCTGTCAAATGTTACCCCATGGTTCTCGCCATTCTTATTGTTACCAGATGCATCATCCGCATTCTCTGTCAGCGGATACCATGCTGCCAGCTCAATATCTTTGATATCTTTTAATTTAAGAGCTTTCAGTGCAGTTTCAAGTGCGAGCTTTGCTGCATCCACATCAGCTTGAACCTGATCCATTTCCCCATCTGGAATTTCAGTATTTTCTTTCTCAGCCTGCGCTTTTGCTGCATCCAGTTTTTCCTTTAATGCTGCGACTGTTGCAGCCACATAAATATTCGGATTAGCTTCTGCATCATTATATTTGGGCTGTGCCTCCGCAATTGCAAGTTTTAAGCCGCTGAATACGACTTCTTTACTCGCCTTCACTGTAACATCAAATTCCTCATTTGTTGAATATGAGCCATAATTGACCGTTGCTGTCAATTTAACGCTTGTATCTCCGGTTGTTCTGGATGGCTGAATCACTGTTCCATCATTTTTAATTATATCTGTATTGCTGGATTCCCAGGTAATTACAGAACCCTTCAAACTCTCTACTGTACTTGGCAGAGTCAGTGATTTTGTAACATTATCTTTATCTTCGCCGTCTGTATAGATAATCTCTATCTGATTAAGGGCTGCGTCTGTTACTGGTTTAAATCCATCGTCTGCAATTTCTTTGATATCCTCTGCAGTTAGTGTTGTATTGTATACGGAAAACTCGTCATAAGTTGCTTTATAATCGTTATCCGGCCAGGAAGATCTTCCCAAATAATTATTCTGTGCCGGCAAATCAGACGGCTTTACAGTCACCCCTGTAAGGTGTGCAACTTCTTTACCATTTAAATACAGCCACGAATCTCCTGTAGACCCCTTAGAAACAATTGCTATATGCGTCCATTCCCCTACCTTTGTAGACGGATTAAAATTGTCCCACGTGTTAAATCGTGTAGCTCCGTCTTTACGGTATTCCACATTAAGCTGGCCATTTTTATTTATCAAACCAATATGCCCTTTTGGCCCGTTTGTATTAATTTCAGTCGCATGCAGGATCATTGCAAAAGAATTACCCTGATCTTCACGGTTTACGAACATAGATACTGTAATATCATCCTGTACCTCGTCCGCTTTATTCGTTAGCAAGTTATCCGGGAGCTTAACCGTTGCCGTTCCGTTACCGCCGCCTGGAAGTTTTACCGCTTTGCCCTTCAAACCATCTATAAAAGTGAGGTTCCCACTTCCATCCTTTGCTGCAGCTGCTTTATTATTTGTACTGTCTGCCATTGAATCGTCGTCAAAGCTATATTTTGCAAGCAGAAAATCATCTCTCTCTTTTACAATTACTTTTGCATCTACTTTTACAGCTGGAGCTTTTTTAAAAGAGCCTTTTACCATAAAACCACTCAAATTTCGGTTTGCGTACTTACTTGGTTCAATTTCATCCCATTCTACTTCTTCTTTCAATTTTGTTGTATGGTCGCTATATAGAGCCGTCACCTTTTCCGGCAGAACCGGCGCAACGCCCACTCTGGTTTCAATGGGTGCAAGCACTTCGGCGCCGACAATGGTAACTTCTTTATACGCAACTGTTACTACGTTATCTGTTTCACCGACTTCATCAATCGTAAGAGACTTCTCTGTATCTCTCGCATATATTTTGCCGTCTTCTGTTCTTAAAACGGCTTCATCTTCTGTTGGTTCATATGTATATTTAGAACCAATATGAACGTCGACTGTCTTACTTTCTTTTAATTCATCATTGTTTTCATTAACATATTTTACTGTCACCTGTGCCGGGGTAGTTGCGTCAATCGTCAATTCTGGATGCAAAGCTGTATCGGCTTGTTCATTCCAAATCCAGACTCCGGCTATAGGCACCTGAGCACGCAACACTAATTTTGTTTTATTTGCTGCATAAGCTACCTTAACAGCGTTTGTAACATCAAAATTCAGTACATTTGTTGAGACGTCTGTATTTGCGCCTCCCACTTTCGTAATCGTCTGATCGCTCCAAATCGGATACGCATATGCATTTGTCTCTGCATCTCCCGTATCTGGATCAATTGCAGGAAATGTCTTTGGATCTCCGGATGCGCCCAAAGATACGCTATCTGGGTTACTTGTCTGGTACAACGCCACTGAAGTATATTCGCCCTTGCTTTTTTCCACATTATTTATTTCAGCTATATGCAACGTTATATTCGCAGTATATTGATCCCCTAGCTCCATGTTTTGAGGTAAGTTAAACTGAATACAGCCAATTCTTGCACTGCCAAATCCAGACCCCCCCTTACTGTGTTCTTCCCCAGACGGCGCAACACTATCTGTTCCTGATGAAGATACATTTCCCGCCATTGCTACCATGGCATGCTTTGTATTGTTCGCCTGCCCGCCTGTATTACCAATTGTACCTTTTATATTTTGATAATATTTTTCCGACTTTACTTCTTCCGCCTTAACGCTAGCCGCAGTCCCCAGATTTACACTGGTAACCACCATTGCAAGCGACAAAAGCCACGCTAAAAATCTTTTCCCTTTTCCCATAAAATTTTCTTTCCTTTCTTTTCATATTCTCGTCAACTGACTGTATTCCCGCAAGAATCTGATGAATCGATTTCTTCATACCCTCCTTCCCCAAATATTTCTCCCTCCTGGATTTCTAAACGCAGGGTCTTATTTCATTATGCCATTCTCCGATACTCCATTCAATGCCATATTTTACGATTTTGGGTAAAATATTAAGGTCTCTGTTTCCACCCGATAAGTCAAAGGAGAAGCAACTATGCGCTTCTTAACTTGCAGCCGTCAGTCATGCAGTCAGCCGTAAATATTCCGCCCATCCGCTTTCCTTACAGCATCAACAACCCCCTGATCACACTCTGCAAGCATCCGGATTTCGTTGTCGGGAATTCCAGCCCTGAGCATATTCGCAATAATTTTTCTTCTTTCTTCATCCACGCCATTTGCCCTTCCTTCCGCTCTTCCTTCCGCAATTAACTCTTCTATCGCCGTACACATATCTATCGTTTCACCCTTTCTATGATAATTTTTCACCTTCACTAATTTATCCGCATTTGCATAACGCGCCGCCACGTCAAACGCGTCTTCTTCCATTTCTTTATAATAAGCATCTTTTTCTACAAGCTCTTTTAACGCCGTTTTATTTTCCGAACAGCGGATAAAATCAAACACCTGCTTTACATCTGTACGGAACATATGCGTATCCTCAAACTCCCGGATTTTTATTAGATTGATCCGGTAATCCGGCGCCAGTTCCCGCAGCTCTTTTGGTATATCGGTAAAATCCAGCATATCGTGCAGGCATTCCGGCCCGTCCCAGAACATTCCCGTATATAATATAAATGTCACCACTGGGTATAAACGGCTGTCTTTCTTAAAACCATACAGATATTCACCGGAAGTCAGATTCTCAGAAGAGCGGCGAACCTCCCTGCGTATCCCGGCGGCCTGTTTTTCATATTCGCCCACATCATAAGACAGGTTCCGCAATGGAAGCTCGTAATCCATCGTTTCCTGGCTTTCAATTCCAATCACTGCAAAATTCATGCCAAATGCGGCTTTTCGCACCGCATCCCGTATTTTAATGTTTCTCTTTCCTGCCTTTTGCGGCAGCTTTCTGACAAATTCCAGCCCTGCAAAAATTCCGGCCTGGGTATCTGTTTCCTGCAGATCCGTTTTCCCTATCACCTGCCTGCCTTTGCAGCCCAGGCCGTTGATCAGATCAGCGTAACGTTCATTGTCTGAAAGGTATTCCTTCCAGCTCGCGTCTTTTACCATAGGTTCCCTCCTGACTGGCAGGGGCCTTCCCAGGAAAACCCCTGCTGTTATTGTAATAAAATAATTGAAATAAAAGCATTGATTTTCCAGATAGTCCAGATAAAACAGAATGCCGTCCCCGGCAAAAGAAAGTATGCTTTTGTCTTATTATAACAGCCTTTATGGCTAAATACAATTCTATTTTCTAAATTCGGATTTATCTATTCAATCCTCTATAAACCCTGTATTTTCAAGGCATATCGCCTATTAA
>CAJUPF010000022.1 GCA_910588565.1 uncultured Lachnospiraceae bacterium | reverse complement strand
GCCACTTTTGCCGGATACCATTTCTGGAACCATGCTGTAAAAATCCCCATAAAGATAGGCAGTACAGAATTGACAAGTCCGACAAAGTTACTAACAGGGGTTTGCATTAGGAGCCAGGTAAAAACGGCGATAAACAGATAAAGGACACCCCAAAGCATAGTCAGGATACGGTTGGTCTTTAGAAAGAGCACGTTTTGTAAAGCGTCCTCACCGCCATAGCTGTTCATGGAATAATGAGCCGTAAGAGGGATTTTCCTAAAACAGGACATAAGCCACATCATACCAAAAGAAAGATACGACAGAGGCAGCATCCATTTTTCAGAACATCCTGCCAGCATAACAATAGAAACGCACGTAACAAAAGTATTTGTCAGGATATCATAGACCGTCTTTTTATTGCGATAAAAGATAAGTGGATTTAAGGCACATACGCCAATGCTTATAAGGCATCCCCATTGCTTGTGGATTGCGGCGGCTATCCATAAGACAATCCACGGAATGAGCATAATGTTCATGTTGGTGCTTTTATGAATCGGATCTGTCTTGGTTCGTTTCGTCTGTGGCTGTGAACCACCAAAATAGGTATCCCATTTCAGCATAAGAGTAAAATCACCTGTTACCTTGTAAAGCCCCTGCATCATGGCTTCATCTCCCCGAATTTCTCCGGCTGCAATCGAACGCCATACGGTAACTGGCGTTTCAATCTTCGTAGTAGGCGTTAAATGCCCATCTGTATAAACATGGCTGCCGTCCTTTCCTAACAGAATCTGGTAACGTTCCTCTACGTCCGTATAGTACATTTCCAGCACGATATCTTTTCCGGGATAGCTCTCCCTACAATATAGCGCCGCCATCTGTTTGGTGAAGATCCATGTGTCTGACTCTTTCTTTACGGCAGAGCCCTTTTCTTCTGTTTTTGCGCCGTTATTATCAATTCCCCAGCTTGCATCCGCACAGGCTTCAAACGTTTCCTTTGGCAATAAAAGCTGGTCAAGCAGTTCCTGCGTCTGGCCGGAAATGCCGCCGATGGCGTATTCCTGCCCTGCTGACTTCACATACGAAAGGTATTCATTTGTGCGTGCGGACAGTTCTGGTACCCGGAATAGTTCTCCCTGACCGCAGAAAACGGTTGTATAGTTTCTCCGCCCATAGAGATGATCGAACAGGCTGTACACACCGTCATAATTCCCCTTTGCCGTATAAAAGCCGCAAGTGGAGATTATAACTGCCTTTTTTCCACTCATATCATACCGAGGGGGATGGCCTCCGTTTCCAACCTGTCCCTCCATTTCTTCCATAAATGGCAGAAGCATGGGGAGCTGGCGGTCGATCAGATTTTTCAAGGAGCCGGGAACAGAGTAATAGTAAAGTGGAAAGCTCCATACTGTTATATCCGCCCAAAGCAGGTCTTGAATGACCTGGCCCATATTATCCGGTATGCAGCATTGTCCGGGTGTTCGGTTCCAGCACGAAAAGCAGCCAAGGCAGGGCCTGATATCCATACGGCTAATGGAAAGTTCTTTTATCTGAATGTCCCAAAGCTCCTGCTGCATACCTTCCAAAAATGCGGTTGTCAGTCGGTAGGTATTGCTGCTGGTATCTTTAGGACTACCGTTTATCACCAAAATTTTCATGATTTCTGTTTCCCTCCAATCGCTGGATGCAGTCCTGCGCCCACTCAATTTGCATCTGTGTGCTTCGCCGTCCATACTCTGCCGTCATTTGCCAGTAAAGCGCCTTGTCTTTCTGGTCAATCATATCGCTGTAAATGTCGATGTATTGTGGGACAGACTCTAAATTCTTTAGAAAAAGTTCACAGCTCTTCTTCACGTTTTCAAAATAACGGATATTATCTTCGGCGCTTCTTTCCCCAAGGAAAAAGACTTTCATCAAAATTGGCGTTTTGACTCTGAGCCCCAAGTCATCATCCGCAAGCCATCGCAGCAATTCCTCCCAGCCTGCTGCTGTGATAGAATAAACATTTTTGTCAGGCTTTCCGCTTTGCGGAACAACCGTTTTGCGGACCCATTCCTTTTGTTCCAGCCCTTGCAGTTCTCTATAAATCTGACTTGTTTTGGCATCCCAGAAATAGTTCAGCGAATCCCGAAAGGTCTCCATAATTTCATATCCGGTCATTTCCCGATAATTAAGTAATCCTAAAATTCCGTGCTTTAACACACAAAGCATCCTCCCTTCACGGTTTTATAGTATTCATTCAGTATATTCCACAAGTGGAATATAGTCAATAGCAAATTGGGAAAGAATTTTCAAGTAACAGTTTTACCAAAACTGTGTACTTGCTGCGCAGTTAGCAGCCAATTTCGCAAAACTGTCAGGAATCCGGAAGGCTGAACGGTTTATGTTAATATCTTTTTTCAGTTATCTTGTTCTTGACTTATAAATCTTACTTGTGTAATATTTATATATAATCTTACAAATGTAAGATTGATAAAATTATTCTATTTATTTTATTACATCAGCCGCAAAGGCAGGTGTCAAGAAGAGAACAGGAGGAAGCAGTTATGTTGTGGGACAGGATAAAAGGGCGGTTCGTTATTATTTTTAGTATGCTTGCGCTTATAATGGCCGGATGCAGTGATAGCGATCCGATGACGCCAGAGATATCAGCAACAGGAACAGACAGTGAAATACAGATGCAGGCAGAATCGGATGATGAAGAAGCCGTCCATATAGCGGCAGCTGTTCGGGATATTTATGAGGAAGCAATGGAGGCGGATGCATTGGGAAATCTGGATACCATACAGCGTATGGTTGCCAGGCTTGGAGAACATGGTTATGCGGCTGTGGACAGTGAAAATCAGGTTGATATGACCGAAGCGGGGCAGGTAACAGCGTTTTGTAATTCTGTGGATGCAAAAGAGGAAGCAGAACTTACAATTATCGTGGTAACAGATACCGGCGGATTTAGAATATATAATCTGACGACAGCGGAGGGCAGTGTAACGGTTGTCAGAGGATCGTATCAATTGGAAAACGGATCTCTGAAAAATACAGAGACAGTTTCATTTACCGCGGAGTCATGGAAATATACCGAAGAGGGATATTTGCTGTTTGAGGGTAGTTATTATTCGGAAAACTATTATGTGCTTACATTGAGTGACGTACCAGAACAGGCTGCGCTGCGGGTACAGCCGCTGGATCAGACATGCAGGGAATTTAACCGGAAATATATACTGCCGATTGGATACCAGAAAAACAATCTGTTTCTTACAGATTGGAGTGAAGAAGAGTTTGGGGAGCTGGATTTTTATGATATTTTTGATGGTTTTTATCCCATTTTAAATAAGCAGCCGGTTCCCTATGCCGCAGATGAAAATCTGGGGGCTGAAACTGTATACCAGGTGCCGGAGGAGCTGTTTGAACATGTGATTATGACCTATTTTAAGATAGACAGGGACGAGCTTCGGTCAAAAACAATCTATTATTCAGAGGAAGCGTCTTATGTCTACAAACCGCGTGGAATTGATGAGATCGATTACCTGGATATTCCATACCCGGAAGTCGTAAGCTATACAGAGAATCAGGATGGAACCATTACACTGATTGTCAATGCCGTATATCCAAATGAAATGACTGCGAACTCTTTTTCACATAAAACCGTAATCCGTCCGCTGGATCATGGCGGGTTTCAGTATGTATCCAATCAGATGCTCTCCCCAAAAGAGGAGTATCGTATCTGGTGGCATTCCGATCGTCTGACAGGTGACGAATGGGAAGCTGACGGACTTTTGACGGAAGAGGAACAATATGAACTAAACAATACCGCATGGACAGCGGCAGAGCGGGTAAAGGAAGTGTATCAGGATATCGAACTGATGGATGGCGCGTCTTATGGCTCGAATATTAAATCGTTTTCCATAGAACAGCGCAGAGAAGTTGTGACGCTTCTTGGACAGGCAGGATTTGTCAGTGTTACAGAAGATACCAATATGGAGAACTATACAGAAGTGGAAGCGTTTTATGCTGCATATATGGAAAAACAGGATGCAATGGTAACGATATTTGAGGTAAACCGGGACGGTCTGATTGGGGCGAAAACATTTTGCTGCCGGGATGGCAGAATACAGACGTATTATATCGGAATTGGCTGGCAGGAAGGAGGCATACCGGAAGTCAGGGCGCCTTTTGTCAGAAATGTATCGGAACTGAAACTGACGGAAAAGGGATATTTGATTTATGCGTATGAAGATGTAATCGCGCATGCCAGTTTGCGCCAGTATTGGAGGGTGAAACCGCTTTCGGACAAATGCCGGGAATTAACGGCAAACTATATATATGGACTGAGTTATGTAAACTATAATGTGCTTGTAACAGACTGGGACAGCAGGAATGTGGAAGATATTTTAATGCCGTGTATGTTTGAAGATATCTATTGGATAGATACAGGAGAAATTTTAAGGGCGGATCATGGGAGAATACCGGCGGAATTATTTGAAAAAATAATGACAGCGTATCTTCCGGTAACAAAAGAACAGTTACGGGAAACATGCGGGTATGACAGTGAAAGCGATAGTTATGCATATGAAAAAATATCGGCAAATCCATATTCGCCCTTTGGCGAAGTGGTTGATTATACAGAACATGCGGATGGAACAATCACGCTGATCGTAGACGGCGTCTGGCCGGATTATAATTCGGACTGTGCATTTACCAATACGATATTGGTGCAGCCTTTTGCGGATGGCACATTCCGGCTGCTGTCCAATTCCATAGAACAAAAGGAACTGGAACTTCCGCCAATAGCAAGAAGATAATGTAATATGAATTTTTTACAACTTTCTAACAATCCTGCGGTATAATATACGAAACGCCAGATTTTATCGGCCGTGCGTATCACAGAAATACAGAGAAACACAGGAGGGAACCAGAAGTGGCGCATATTTTAATTGTAGAGGATGAGGAGGCGATCAACCGCCTGATCCGGCAAAATCTGTCTCTGGCGGGCCATACCTGCGAGCAGATATATGATGGAGCAAAAGCAAAGCGGATGCTGCTGTCTGGCAAGCCGTTTGATCTGATTATTATGGATGTTATGCTGCCCTGTGAGGATGGGTTTTCCCTGATGCAGTATACAGGCAGTATTCCGGTAATTTTTCTGACAGCCAAAAGCCAGCTTGAGGACAAGCTGACAGGACTGACTTCCGGAGCATGGGACTATCTGACCAAGCCGTTTGAGATGCTGGAATTGATTGCGCGTGTTAATTTAGCGCTTGCCAAAACGAAAAAAGCCGACAGCCGGATACAGATTGCGGATACGGAAATTGATTTAAAAGCACGGACGGCGTTGGTTAGGGGCAAGAGTGTGGAATTGACCAGGCAGGAATTTGAACTGCTTGAAGTACTGATTTTAAACAGAAATATTGCACTGTCCCGTGAAAAATTGCTGGAATTGGCATGGGGATACGACTATGCGGGCGATACGCGGACGGTTGATGTGCATATTACAAAGCTGCGCAGAAAACTTAAGCTGGAAGATCATATCAAGACGGTCTATAAAACAGGATACCGTCTGGAATTATAAAAGCGGGAGGGAAATCGATGCGCGTCTGGCAGAAAATTTATTTTTTTACACTGGTACTGTTCCTGCTTATTTTAAATACCGGATTGTTTTTGGCGGCAGACTATATTTTTTCTTATAATTTTACCCAGGAGCAGAAGAATACGGAAACGGGCTGCTATTTTCTGTGCCAGAACTTAGAACATGATTTTTCTATGTTGCAGAAAAATTCCCGCTATCAGGAGAATGTCAGGGAACGTTTGCTGAACGGTTACAAAAAGTATTACAAGACGCAGGATATTACGCTTACGTTAGAACAGGCGCAGGCGGGACAAAAGCCTTCCCTGCGCTCAAAAGTACAAGACGGCGGCAGGAATATGATGGTTTTCGCAGAACAAAACCTGAATGCGCCGTTTGACACATACCGCATTCATTACGAACGGCGCCTGACGGATTTTGAACGGACCTGGCGGGATCTGAAGCGGACGTTTGCGCTGATTAGTTTTGGAATGTCTGTGCTGCTGTGCCCGCTATTGTATGTATTGATGCATTCTATTTTAAAGCCGCTTGGCCTCTTAAATGAGAGTGTGGACAGGATTGCAGACGGGGAATACGGACAGCAGGCAGTTTTGAAAAAAGATACCGTCTGGAACAGGGATGAAATCTATGAACTGTCCCAAAATGTCAATAAAATGGCAAAGACCATCCAGTATCAGATTGCTGCGTTAGAAGAAGAAAATGAAATGAAACAGACACTGATGGACAATATGGCGCATGAGCTGAAAACGCCTTTGACATCGATCTATGGCTATGCTGAGTATCTGCAGTATGCCAGAACAAATCCCAAAGAACAGTATGAAAGCTTGTCGTATATTATGACGGAGAGCAGGCGATTGTCCAAATTGAGTGAGACAATGCTCTCTATGCGTATTTATGAAAAAGAGAACAGGCAGTTTGTGCAGGTTCACTTAGTAACGCTTGCCGCGCATATTGAAAAAATTCTTTCGCACAGTTTGCGGGAAAAGAACCTGAAACTGGAAACAGATTTTGAGCTGGAAGCGGTGTGCGGAGACGAGGCGATGTTTATCAATCTGTTTCGGAATCTTCTGGAAAACGCGATCCGCGCCAGCAAAACAGGCGGAAGGATTCTCTGGAACTGCAGACAGGAAGATGACAGGACAGTATTTGAAGTGATTGATTTTGGAATCGGCATGGAACAGAAGGAACTGGCACAGATTACGGAAGCGTTTTACCGTGTGGATAAAGCTCGTTCCAGAAAGGACGGCGGCGTTGGGCTGGGGCTGTCTGTGGTGGATTTGATTGTAAAGCGTATGAATGGAACGATGGAATTTTCATCCGTTCCTGGAGAGGGGACAAAAGTGACTGTGAATTTACAACTTGTTAATCAGAATATAAAAACTCTCTGACTTTCCTGCGCTAAGATAAGGGTAACAGTTCAGAAGGGTATCGGAACTGTTGCCAAAATAAACGACGCGCAGCGCAGCGCGGGAAAGAAGGTAGCATATGAAACATAAAAATTTACGTCTAGTCTGTGCCTCGGCATCCCTTTGTATCGCAAGTGTGCTTTTTCTGATTGGCTGTATGGGAAGTTCCGCGGAACAGACCGGCACAGCAGAGTTTGTCCCAACAGTTATGGAGGGTAAGGCGTCGGATACGCTGGCGGATGTCCTCAATGACGTCTCTTCAAAAGAAGATCCCGCTGTGCAGGCTGACAGCCGAACGCTTCTCGAAAGGGAGACAGAAGGCCTGCGCTCCGATGAAGAATTAAAAGCCATCTGGGAGCAGATATTCGAGATGTATGCCGGTTCTGATTATTACCAGCCAGTGGAAGAAGTATCAAGGATGTACTGGGACTGGGAGAATCGGAGCTTTACTTCTCTGAATCCGGAGCAGAAGAACGGCGGGAGTGCGAAAGCATCAGAGGACAATTCCGAATATGGCACAAATCGTCAGGAACTGGATGACGCAGTCCTTGACGCGTCAGAAGCGGGACTGGTGATACTTAGAGAGATTGATCGGCTGTACCCAGGGAGCGATCTGGAACATCTTCTTATTTCTAGTTTAGGGATGGATGAAATTAACACAGGGACAGAACGTCCGCCTGTCCTGAAATGGACGGGATTTCTGGAAAATGTATATACTGTGTATGAGGGGAATTATACTTCCTACTATTTTGAACTGGATGCCATTACTGGGAAAATATCGTGCTTTAACTGCTTTTATCCTTACGATCCGGAAAAAAACTATACAGATATTGTATGGACAGATGAGCAAATCCTGGATCGTGCAAAGGAAGTGGTAGAAATGTATCATCTGGCGGATGGGGAAGAGCTGGACTGGTCAGATGCCGAAGTGAACAATGCAACGGAACATATTGGTTCTATGCAGCAGGATTTGAAAAGGACAGATGAGAACGGAGAGCGATCGGGCATATCAATCCGTAACTATGTGGGTTTTACGAAAGGAGGAAAAGAGTACTTTAACCTTGAGCTGGACTTTGAGACGGGAGAGCTTGTAGAATATTACTGGCCGGACTACTATATGATGTGACGTACAGCGCAATATTTTGGGCGGCAGCTGTGGATTGTAAAAAGATCCATTGCTGCCGTTTTATTTTCCGGAAGACTGTAACCTTTCCGGATTTCATACGACATATAGAGTAACAGGGCTTTAGTTATGGAATGCCGGCAGCAGTTCTTTGCAGGAGAAATGACGGAGATTGCCAAAGTAAATGGAGGGATAGAATGGAGGATACGCAAATTATAGAGCTATTTTGGAAAAGAGAGGAAACCGCGGTACAGGAATTAAGCGGAAAATATTACGGCTACTGTTATAAAATTGCCTGGAATCTTCTGCATAACCATGAAGATACGGAAGAATGCCTCAATGATACCTGGTTTGCGGCATGGAATTGTATACCGCCTCACAGGCCAACGGCATTATCCGTTTTTATCGGGAAAATTGCGCGGAGATTTGCTATCGATACCGTTCGGAAGAAACATGCGGCAAAACGGGCGGATCAATACAGCGTGGATATCTGCAGTGAAATGGATGAATTGAAGATTTCTTATACGGTAGAGGAACAGCTGGCGGAAAAGGAACTGATAAGTGTGATAGAGGATTTTTTGCGGAAACTTTCAAAAGAAAACCGGGATATTTTTATCCGAAGGTACTGGTATCTGGATTCTATAAAAGATATTGCGAAACGGCATGGCGTATCAGAAGGCTGTATTAAAACCAATTTGTACAGAAACCGCAAAAAACTGTACCGCATATTAAAACGGGGGGTGTCAGATTGAAAAGAGAATTTGATTTTGCTGCGGCATTTGGGGAAATTGATGAAAAACTGGTGGAAGAAGCAGGCAAAGAATGGAAACGGGGGAAAGGTTCGGTATTTCGCTTATACAGCAGGAAAATTGCCTGCGCAGCGGCGGCTGTCGTGCTTTGCCTGGCTATGGCCTGGAATTCCAGCGTACAGGCAGCGGTAAAGGCGTTTACCACGAAAATCGGCGAAGCATTTGGATTTACAAAAGATTTATCCTCTTATACAGAGCTGATTGACCAGACGCAGACGATAAACGGGATATCCCTGACATTAAAAGAGGTCATTGTAGATGACAGAGTGCTGATGGTATCTGTACGTACGGATTTCGGACAGGATGAAAAAGGAGCATTGTGGATCAATCAGGAACAGACCATGATTAATGGCCAAAAGCATATGATATATGAAAGTATGGAATCAGCCGGATCGGATATCGATGTGTTTGAGTCGGAACGGGACTCGGTGTTAGCTCTGGTTTATGAAGAACAGATTCTTCCGGAAGGAGAAGTAACGGTGCATCTTGTTTTGGAAGCTCAGAAAATGATAAATACCGGGGATGCTTATGTTATGGAGCCGAATGAATCCTTTATTGGAGATGCGGAATTTGTGTATGATTTTGTCGTTACTCCGGAGGAATTGAAAGCGAAAACGGTACGGCAGGAGCTGGATATTACGGTTGCCGCATCCGGGGCTGACAGAAAAGATCTGACATTCCGGGAACTGACCATGAACGATTTGTATTGCAAAATTACGGCGGAGGGCCTTACATGGGATGCTCCATGGCCCAATCAGTATGAGCTGAAACTGAAAGGAACGGACAGTTTGGGAAATCCGGTCAGCCTGGACGGCGGAAGATTTCTGAATGAAACGGAAATGCTGTTTGTAACAGATTTCTTTGGCGATTATGAAGCGGGCCAGGTAATCGATGATAAAGAGTTTTATCTGTCTGTGCCGGATAAAGATTGTGAATATCTGGATCTGCAGCTGTATGAACGGAAAATCATCTGGAATGGCGAGGAAACGATAGACGAAGACGATGAATATGCTTCACAGGTACTTACGGAGGGTGCAGAGACGTATGCCGGGGAGGAAAATTATGGCTGGAAGCCGGTTGGAGAGCCGATTCGTATTGTAATTGAGCATTAAAAAACTCTTGACAGTTAATTGATTGAATTTTCGGGTTGCTTGTGATAGAATAGGCTGGAAATTTGTTACAGTGATGCTGCAGGTCAAGCGGTATCAGAAATTCGTTAGAAAAACAGAGGGAATACCGAAAGGTATCCCTCTATGTCCAGAAAGCATGGACAAGAAGGAGGTAAATACATGGCATTAGCAAAGAAGCCCGTGACCGGGATGAAAGATATTTTGCCGGAAGAGATGCAGATCCGGGATTATGTCATCGGTATCATCAAGGAGACCTACCGGAATTTCGGGTTTACCCCGATAGAAACCCCCTGTATGGAAAACATTGCCAATCTGAGCAGCAAACAGGGCGGTGAAAATGAAAAATTAATTTTTAAAGTATTAAAGCGCGGCGAAAAACTGAAGTTGGAGGCGGCAGAGACAGAAGCGGAGCTTGTGGATATGGGACTCCGCTATGATCTGACGCTTCCACTGGCACGTTTTTATTCCAACAATGCGAATAACCTGCCGTCGCCCTTTAAAGCGCTGCAGATTGGCAGCGTCTGGAGAGCGGACAGGCCCCAGCGAGGCCGTTACCGACAGTTTACCCAGTGTGATATTGATATTCTGGGCGAGCCGTCCAATCTGGCGGAAATCGAACTGATTCTGGCGACGACAGAGACGCTTGGCAGGATTGGTTTTGAAAAGTTTGAGATTCGCATCAATGAGCGCAGGGTTTTAAAGGCGATGGCTGCATACAGCGGATTTGCGGAAGAATCCAATGACGAGGTATTTATTATTCTGGACAAGATGGATAAAATCGGTCTGGACGGCGTTGCAGAGGAACTGCGGAAAAACGGATTTGAGAAAGAAGCTATTGACCGTTATCTTGCGTTATTCCAGCGTGTGGAAGGCGAAGCGGATGGGGTAAAAGCAGTATCTGTTCTGGCAGATACGCTTGGAGAGTATTTGGAAGATTCGGTGCGTATCAGCCTGCAGGAGATTATCGAATGCGTGGAACAGACGAAGACGGCGGATTTTAAAATGGTATTTGATCCGACGCTGGTGCGCGGCATGGGTTATTACACCGGGACGATTTTTGAAATTGCGATACCGGAGTTTGGCGGAAGCTGCGGAGGCGGCGGACGGTATGACAAGATGATTGGCAATTTTACCGGAAACAATGTCCCGGCCTGTGGATTTTCCATAGGATTTGAGCGGATTATTCTGCTGTTATTGGAAAAAGGCTTCCAGATTCCGGGAAGCCCCAGAAAAACAGCGTATCTGGTGGAGAAAAATTATCCGGCAGAGAAGCTCTGTGATGTGCTGAAACAGGCGCAGGAGGCAAGGAAATGCGGTCGGCAGATACTTGTAGCCCGGATGAATAAAAATAAAAAATTCCAGAAAGAAAAGCTGACAGCAGAAGGATATACCGAATTTTTGGAATTTTTTAACAGATAGAACAGCGCACCAAGATTTAGAACAGGAGGGAAAGACATGGCAGAATCCATGCAGGGACTGAAACGGTCCCACAGATGTACGGAAGTATCAAATCAGAATATTGGCGAAACTGTGACCGTAATGGGCTGGGTGCAGAGAAGGCGCAACCTGGGGGCGTTGCTTTTTGCAGATGTAAGAGATCGTTCCGGCCTGCTTCAGGTTGTGTTTGATGAAACGAACGTAGGAAGCGAAGGCTTTGCCAAAGCGGAAACGCTGCGCAATGAGTTTGTCATTGCAGTCGTGGGAACGGTGCAGAAACGCGCTGCCGCGGTAAATGAGAATTTAAAAACCGGAGATATTGAACTTGTCGCGGAGCAGATCCGCATATTATCAGAATCAGAGACGCCGCCGTTTCCGATTGAGGAAAACAGCCAGACCAAAGATGAAGTGAGGCTGAAATACCGCTATCTGGATTTGCGGAGGCCGGATATTCAGCGGAACATGATGCTGCGGAGTAAAATTGCGTATCTGATGCGGGATTTTATGGCAAAAGAAGGATTTATTGAGATTGAGACGCCTGTGCTTTGTAAATCCACACCGGAAGGAGCAAGGGATTATCTGGTGCCAAGCCGCGTGCATCCGGGAAATTTCTATGCATTGCCGCAGTCGCCCCAGTTATATAAGCAGCTTTTGATGTGTTCCGGGTATGACCGTTATTTCCAGATTGCAAAGTGTTTCCGGGATGAGGATTTGCGGGCGGATCGCCAGCCGGAATTTACACAGGCGGATATGGAGCTGTCTTTTGTGGATATTGACGATGTGATCGATGTAAATGAACGGCTGATACAATATGTATTTCAAGAAGCGATTGGTGTTAAGATCCCGATTCCGCTTCCAAGAATGCCCTGGCAGGAAGCGATGGATCGCTTTGGTTCCGATAAGCCGGATACCCGGTTTGGGATGGAACTAAAAGATGTATCGGAACTTGTAAAGGACTGCGGCTTTGGCGTATTTACCGGAGCTCTGGCGAATGGCGGTTCTGTCCGCGGCATCAATGTAAAAGGACAGGGCGGTATGCCAAGAAAGAAGATTGACAAGCTGGTAGAATTTGCAAAAGGATATGGTGCAAAGGGACTGGCATATCTTTGTGTCAACGAAGATGGTACGTATAAATCTTCGTTTGCTAAATTTATGACAGAAGAAGAGCTGGCCGCATTGGTGGGCGCTATGGATGGAGCACCGCAAGATCTGCTGTTGTTTGCGGCGGATAAGAACAAGATAGTATGGAATGTACTGGGAGCATTGCGTCTGGAACTGGCAAAGGAACTGAATCTTTTAAATCCGGATCAGTATCATTTTTTGTGGATTACGGAATTTCCGCTGCTGGAATGGTCAGATGAAGAAAACCGGTTTATGGCGATGCATCATCCGTTTACTATGCCAATGGAGGAAGACTGGGATAAAATTGATTCGGATCCTGGCGCAGTCCGGGCAAAGGCATATGACATTGTGCTGAATGGTTCGGAATTGGGCGGAGGTTCTGTCCGTATCCATCAGAATGATATTCAGGAGAAAATGTTTGAAGTCCTGGGCTTTACAAAGGAAAACGCGCATGAGCAGTTTGGATTCCTGTTGGATGCGTTTCAATATGGGGTGCCGCCGCATGCCGGCCTGGCGTATGGCGTAGATCGTATGGTAATGCATATGGTACATGCAGATTCCATCCGTGATGTGATTGCATTTCCAAAAGTAAAAGACGCCTCCTGCCTGATGACGGAAGCGCCGGGAGTTGTGGATGCAAAGCAGTTAGAGGAACTGCGGCTAAAGATCGAAGAATAAGGGAACGGAATAGAATATATGGGACTGTCATAGCTGAGTTTTATGATATTCAGCTATTTTGACAGTCCCATTTTTGGGCTTTTTTATTCCTATTCCCGTCCTTCCGGCAGCGGTTTGATAATTTTTTTATAAATATTTGCAAGAAAGCACGCAGATACGGTCAGGGAGATGGCCTCTGCGATAGGGAAAGCCCACCATACTGCATGAAGCCCGCCAATCTTTGAGAGTACGTATGCGGCCGGGATCAATACAATCAGCTGTCTCATAATGGAGACGATCATGCTGTATACAGCTTTTCCCAATGCCTGGAAAACAGTCAGCGCAATAATGCAAAACCATGCAAACAGAAAATGAGCGCCAATGACCCGGAGCGCACGGCAGCCAATTTCGAGCATTTCTTTTGAGGCGTCAAACATCTGAAGCAGGACTTGCGGAATGAGTTCAAATCCGGCAAACCCAAGCAGCAGCAGGCCAAATGCGATTCCCATGCTGAGTTTGATTGTTTTCACCATACGTGTTCTCTGCTGCGCGCCATAATTGTAGGCGATAATTGGCGTAATTCCATTGTTCAGGCCAAAAACCGGCATAAAGAAGAAACTTTGGAGCTTGAAATAAACGCCGAACACTGCTGTTGCCGTGGAGGAAAAATCAATCAGGATCTTATTCATGCAGTAGGTCATAACAGAACCAATCGACTGCATAATAATGGAAGGAATACCTATCATATAGATAGCCCGGATTAATTTCCCGTTCGGGCGGAAGCCTTTCACGGACAGATCTATCTCATGGTTAAATTTCAGATTGCAGACACAGGCTACAACTGCCGCCACACACTGGCCGACGACCGTGGCGATTGCCGCGCCGGCAACGCCCAGCTTGGGAAGTCCCAGCAATCCGAAAATAAGAATCGGATCCAGGATAATGTTGGTAAGGGCGCCGGAGAGCTGTGATATCATGCTGAAAATGGTTTTTCCGGTAGAGGTCAGGAGCCGTTCAAAGAAGAACTGCCCGAATATTCCCAGGGAAACAATCATTACAATGCTTAGATACTGCACACCCATATCAAATATTTGTGGCGAGCTTCCTTTTAACTGGCTTGTATAAAACGGTTTTACTACGGTGAAACCGAGTACCAGAAAGAGCAGGCAGCTTATGATATAGAGAAAACCGCCGTTTAACGCTACTGCATTCGCTTTTTTGAAATTTTTTTCGCCAAGAGATTTAGACAGAATGGCATTGATTCCGACGCCGGTACCTGCTCCAACCGCGATGATAAGCGTCTGCAGAGGGAATGCCAGGGATACTGCTGTCAGCGCGTCTTCTGACAGTCTTGCGACAAAGATGCTGTCTACAATATTATAGAGCGCCTGTACCAGCATGGAAACCATCATCGGAAAAGACATATTCCATACCAGCTTGTTTATCGGCATAGTGCCCATTTTGTTCTCTGCGCTGTTTTCTTTTGTTGTATTGTTCATGCTCCACCTCTTTTGTCGTGCTTATTTTTTCGTAGCATTTCTAAATATAGTATGATTGTGGAGGAAAGTCAATAAAAAATATGAAGAAATCTATGTACAAATGCCAGCAGTAAGCTATAATAAAAGAAGAAAACAGGAATAGTAACAGATAATAAATGTGTGAGGGGGATGGAAGATGTCATTTACGATTCAGGTAAGAATGAAAAAACTTGGAAAGCAGCGTCCGAATACGCTTGCGCCTGTACCGTTTGTTTTGGAGGAGAAGCCAGGGACAGTCCGTGAGTTGATTTCTGCGTTGGTTTCCCTTGGCGTAGACGATTACAATGCCAGAAAAGATCAGGGACAGCTGGTTCCATTTCTGACAAAAGAAGAAATAGCCAATCAGGCTGGCCGTGGTAAAATTGCTTTTGGTTTGCAAAATGGGGAAGACGCCTGCAAAGCAGATGCAATTGCAAATGCGATTCAGTGTTTTGAGGATGGTATTTACCGGATTTTTGTGGAGGAAACATCCTCCGGGGATGCTCCGGTATCCTCTGGGGCGCACATGCCAGGCGGCGATCACGCAACAGAGCTTACCGTATTAGATGAAGCAATTCCCTGGACCGAACATATATTGTTTACGTTTATCAGATTGACGATGCTTTCGGGCTGGTAGAGAGTAAATACAGGTTATGTAAGACAAAAGAAGGAGGAAACGAATAGATGGCCGAATTTACATATCAGACAAGAAGAAAAATAACCGAAGACTGGGTTGCGCGGACAAAGCAGAAGGCAGCGCATATATCCAAACAGGAGGCAGACCTGCTTCCGTCTGGCTATTATTATCATGCGGTTCCGCACGATACCTGCGTATGGATGCAGAAATTGTTAAGAGATGGTACATACCGGACTTTAAGCGGGCTGTACCGCGGCGAGTTCTCTAAACTCATCAGCCTTTGCATTCCGGCGGATCAGAACGAAGATTTTTATTATGCGTTAGATCAGATGAACCAGTTTCAGATGACGGCCGGATGGTATAGAAGGAGCGTCCGTTCAGAAAGTTATGAACCGTTTGTGGAAGCAAGCGTCAAACTATTCCAGGCATATACCAGACTGGCGTTTTACGGCGTGCCGCTCTCCTCTCTTTTAACGGGCAATGCGCCGGAGGAGATTTACGATCATGCCAGGATGGAATATTTTGCTTATGCCGGGATTCTCGCTGCGCAGATCGATAATAGAAATGAGGAAACCATACAGGCGGTCCAGGACATTCTGCTGGGCGAGGGCAATACGGCTATGATTAGCCATGAGCTGATCCGCGGGATTGTGATGTGCAAAAACAGGGAACTGTATGAACTGCTTGGTAAATTCCTGCTGGCTGCAAGGCTGCAGGAGGGTGCAAGGCAGGCGGTTTGTGAAACGATGGACGCCGGCCGGCCTGAAGCATTTCTGCATTTGTTTTCGGTGATTGAGGAACACGATCTGATCCGCTACTCTTCTGTGAAACGGGCAGTCAGCACCTGGATTGGCATTTTTAATGAAAAAAGCATCGATCGGATTACGGAAAAGCTGGTGCGCCTGATGGGCGGCTGCCTGCGGGATGAAACATTCCGCAATGAGCAGCTTGCGACAAATGATTCGGTTGCGATCAGCTGTGCGCTTTGGGCGCTGGGGTTTTACCGGGCGGAAGATGCGGTGGAAGCAGTGCAGAAACTGGTAAAATATGGCACGAAAAATCAGAAATTGACAGCTTCTTATTTTACCAACTCTCTGCAGGCGGAAAACCTAAAAATGCAGGTTTCCAAAGAAATTGTCAGAGAATTTTCGGATGATTTGGAGCTTGTCGCATGTTTTATGGGAAATTTCTTAAGTTCCTCTGGAATGCGCCTGTTGTCCCTGGCCAAAAAAGAATCCCATACATACTATTCGCTGCACGATTCTGAGGTTATAGAACCCAAAAAGCTAGAACCGACAGAGCTGTTTGACAGCAGAGAGGAAGCCCGCCTGTTTTATGATATTTTAAAACAGATTTCTGGGCAGATTCCCCAAAAGGGACTTGTGTTTTCTCCCTGTATTTTTCCATGGTATGAAGTTACGCTTACACAGTCGGATCTGGCGGAGCGTATGTGCCTGATTGCCTGGATGCTGCAGGAGGATTTGCTGCTTGACGAAGCCGCGAAGCTGATTCCGCTTATCGGACGCTCCCGGTATGGAAGCGCGGGCCGGGAATCTGCGGCGCGTGTACTCCTTTACCGTCCAAAGTCGAGAGTACGGCGCGACATCCTGTTTGATCTGATGCACAACCCGGAGGAATATACCTGTAAGTCTGCGTTTAAGCTTGCGGATGATCTGACGCTGACCGAAGAAGATTATCGGAAAATTGAGCAGAATTTGAAATATAAAAAAGGACGCGCCGGTACGTTTGCGCTGCTGAAAAAACAGCCGTCGGCGCAGCTTGCTGAGTCGGTCGGAAGACTGCTTGCAGCCAAATCAGAAGAGTGTCATATGGGCGCGCTGGATCTTGCGCTGCAGATCAAAAAGGAAAAACCATCTGATTTTGCACTGTTTTTGCCATATCTGTCAGCATATACCAAAGCGACAGGCCGGGAACAGGTCTTACTGCAGGAGCTTACCGGAGATTCAAGCGAAGCGCAGGATATCCTGCAGAAACCAGGCTATGGCTTTTATGATGTAGAGAAAGAATGGGTACTGCCGCCGATGGAAGCCGATGGAAGCAAGGCGTCTTCTTTGTTTACGTATGGGGAGGCGGAATGTATTCGTGTTCTGCAGGCGTTAAACAGCCTGATCGAAGAAAACAGGGAACTGACCTATAAAACGGCATGGGATGCTGACGAAACGCTGGGCAGCAAACTGGAACAATGTCGCTGGATTGGAAAAGATCCGGATGCAACGCCGCTTGACGCCTACCCGTTCCGCGAATTATGGGAAAATTTTTATCGGACGGAAATCAAAACGCCCAGGCTTCTTCTGGAAATGAAACTTTATCAGGAGTGCCGCTCCGGCAGGACTGCTTACGAGCAGAACGTCAAGCTTTATAAAAAAATATTTGGCAGCGGCCGGCTGAAAAAACCGCCGTTTTCCAATCTGGTACAGGGGCTGCGTTATGGCGTGCAGGCTCGTACCGTATTAGATACGCTGTTTTTGGAATATGTCCCGAATAATTTGAAGGCTCATTTTGGGCTGTGCGGGACAGCTGCATTGCTGTCTGTGCTTGACAGTTCCAATGATTTTTATCCGGTCAGTGAAAAACGCTGGAATGGAGAAATTCAGACGCATACGGAACGTTCGGCCGATCTGCCGATATTGGGCAGTATGCGTTCCTGGCTGAGGTTTGTTTCAGAAGAGGACTGGGGCAGCGCGTTTACGCTGCGTTTTTTGCTGCAGCAGTATTACCTGCAGCAGCGGGACAGGGAACAGCTGCGCCCTTACCAGAGTACCTATACGATGTACCTTTCCCTTCTGGATTATGTGCAGTGTTATGTGCGCGGATTCTGGGATAAAGATCTTTTTTACAAGGCGATTTTTACATTTTCCAGTCTTAGCGTTTTGTTAGAGCCGGTCAGTATTGTCGAGCAGAAAGGCGCCATTTCATCAAAAAATGCCCGGATAGGCGCGTTAAATTCGTTTTTTGGAACCAATGCAATCGTACCGGTGGATGGAAAATTCCGGTTTGACAATATTGGAACAGAGCTGCCGGCTATGGAACTGGCGCATGAGATTTACCGGGAGGTTGTGCCCGCGGTTCTGAAAGTGGAGTTAAAGCGCGGAGAACAGCCTACGCCGTTTTCCGGTTGTATCGGCAGTATTCAGGCGATCTATGGTATTGACTATATGATACAGATTTTAACGGCGCTTGGAAAAGAACCGTTACAGCGCGGCTACAGCTACTATACGGATGCATTGTCGAAGCGGAAGGTATTGAGTCATCTGCTGAAGGTCAGTATGCCGGGGCAGGATGAAACAGCCGCTGATCTGGCAAAGGCGCTGAAAGGCGCCGATATTACCAGAAAACGGCTTGCAGAGCTGGCTATGTACGCGGAACAGTGGATTCCGATGCTGGAAGAATATTTTAAACTTCCTGGTTTTGCGAGTGCATGTTACTATTTTATGGCACACACAAGTGAATATTTTGACGATCATATGACGTCCGTGATTGCGCGCTATACGCCGCTTTCACCGGAAGAACTGCATGACGGCGCTTTTGATTTGAACTGGTTTTTTGAAGCCTATAAAAAGGTGGGAGAGAAAAACTTCAAGCTTCTTTACGATGCCGCCAAGTATTCTTCCTCCGGAACAGCCCATGGCAGAGCCAGGAAATACGCCGACGCTGCGCTTGGCAAAAAAGAAAAAGAAGCATTAAAAGCAGAAATCGACGCAAAGCGCAATAAGGATCTGCTGATGAGCCTTGGACTGCTTCCGCTTCCGGCTGCAAAAACCAAACGGGAAAAGGAGCTGTTAGACCGTTACCAGTTTATTCAGAAATTCAAAAAAGAAAGCAGGCAGTTCGGGGCGCAGCGGCGTGCCAGCGAAGGACGCGCTGTGGATATTGCACTGCGCAATTTAAGCGTAAACGCAGGATTTACCGATGTGACGCGGCTTATTCTGCGGATGGAAAGTAAGCTGGTGGAACAGGCGTCCGACTGCTTTACCTGGCAGCCGGTAGCAGACTCAGATGGCGTGGAACTGATGATTGCCGTGGATGAAAACGGAAAGAGCACGCTGAAATGCCGCAAAAACGGCAAGGCATTGAAATCGGTTCCCACAAAGCTGAAAAAGAACGAGCTGACACTTGTTATGCAGGAAACCAATAAAGCGTTAAAGGATCAGTACAGCAGAACAAAACAGATGTTAGAACAGGCGATGGAAGATCGGACGTCATTTGAAGTATGGGAGCTTTTGGAGCTTTTTAAAAATCCTGTGGTTGCGCCGATGTTAAAATCGCTGCTTGTAATGCTGGAATCAGACACCGCCCGTCTGGGATTTCTCACTGCAGACGGTATGATGGATTACCAGGGAACGGTTACGCCGGTGAAATCAGGGGATAAGCTTCTGATTGCGCATCCCTATGATCTTTACTGCGGGGGACATTGGAGCGAATACCAGAAGCTTCTGTTTGAAAAACAGTTAAAACAGCCGTTTAAACAGATTTTCCGCGAATTATATGTCAAGCTTTCTGAGGAGCTGGAAAAAGAAGAATCTATGCTGTTTTCCGGCAATCAGATCCAGCCGCAGAAAACCGTCGGTGTACTGCGTGGGCGGCGCTGGGTGGCTGATTATGACGACGGACTGCAGAAAGTTTATTATAAGGAAAATATCGTAGCGCGGATTTACGCTATGGCAGACTGGTTTTCTCCAAGCGATGTGGAGGCGCCGACACTGGAGTGGGTAGTATTTCTGGACCGCAAAACCGGAAAGCCGCTTAAAATCAAAGATATTCCGGATATTATTTACAGTGAAGTGATGCGGGATGTGGATTTGGCAGTCAGTGTAGCGCATGCAGGCGGCGTTGATCCGGAGACGAGCCATTCGACCATCGAGATGCGGTGTGCGATTGTGGAATGCAATCTGGAATTATTTGGAATCGAAAATGTAAAAGTTGAGGGAAATTTTGCGATAATACATGGAAAACTTGGAGAATATACGGTTCATCTGGGAAGCGGCGTTGTACATCAGATGGGCAATGCAATGCTGTTCGTGGTTCCGGTCCATTCCCAGCACAGAGGAAGAATTTTCCTGCCGTTTGTGGATGATGATCCGAAGACAGCGGAGATTATGTCAAAGATTCTGCTGTTTGCAGAGGATACCAAGATAAAAGATCCGAGTATTCTGGCGCAGATTCGGTAGGTTTGCCTTTCCAAGCATAAGAGAGACAGATATTGAATAGATAACCCGGCATGTTACGGAGGAGAAGATTATGCAAATCAATCATGATATTGAAGCAGTTATTACAAGTTTTAATCAGAAATCAATGATTTTGGAGGCGGTTCATTCTTTGTGCCGCCAGACAGTAAGGCCAAAGAAAATAATCATTGCAGACGATGGAACGACAGACGAAACATCGGTTTATATTCTAAAGGAAATAGAGAATGATTGTAATATCCCGGTTCCAGTGCAGATCATCCGTCAGCCAAACCGCGGGGTGTCAGCGGCAAGAAATGCAGGCATTCGGAACACCCAGGCTCCCCTGATCGTAGTTCTTGACGGGGATGACAGTTTAAAACCAGCTTTTATCGAAGAAGTAAGTCAATTATTATACGAACACCCGTCTATGATTGCCGCATCCTCATGGATGCATACCTTTGGTGTTCTTGAAGCAACTGTGCGTCCATCCGGGGGCGATGCCGCTGCGTTTCTTTCCCGTAATTGCTGTCCAGCGACACATATGTTCCGCCGAAAAGCCTGGCAGCAATGCGGCGGGTATGATGAAACCATGCGGAGTGGTTTTGAAGACTGGGATTTCTTTTTGAATATGTTAGAAGCTGTTCCGGATACGTATATTGGAATTGTGGAAAAACCACTGATTCATTATCGGACAACGCCTGCTTCCTCCAATATAAAAAGCATGGATAAGCGGTTGGAAATTATGCGTGATATCATTGAAAAGCACAGGACGCTTTACCAGGAACATATTACAGACGCTATATTGGGTGTGGAAGCCGTATCCATGGCAAGGCTTTATGGCTGGGAACGTGAACTGATACATTCCAGATTAACCGGAAAAAGCTTCAGTGAAGCATCAGAGGCATTTATAGAAAGCCCATCGTATGGCGATGGAGGCATGGCGTCTGCCGTCCGCATTGTGTCAGCCAGGCGAACGAAGACAATAGAGTAGAGGATATGTTTGGAGATCCTCTTGTATCTCCCGGTGCCATGTACTATGCTGCATGACGCCGGGAGATATTTTTTATAACGCTTCCACATCTACCCCTTTTAACAGCTGGTTTTTATACAGATAAGCATCCTGATCCTTCAGCAGGTACACCCGGTAGAGCAGTACGCGCATAGGTTCTCCGATTTCTACCGGTCTTCGTTCTAAGGAGCGGTTGGTTTGAAGCAAAGCCCCGTTTACTTCCAGAGTCAGTTCCAGATAACTGCCCCGGAATGCAATTTCCCGTATCACGCCTTCTTCCGAGCAGGGGATCAAAGAGTGGAATTTCTGGTTATCGCTTTTAAACGCTTCCACAAATTCCGGACGGATAATCACCTGGCTTGCTTCCGGCAGCTGCTCAAATCCACGGAACCCATGAAAATCATTCAGCACGGCGGATGTTCCGATAAACTGTGATACAAAAGCCGTCTTTGGTTTTTTATAAATTTCAATGGGCGTTCCCATCTGTTCAATTTTTCCTTCATTTACAATAATAATCTCATCCGCGACTTCTACGGCTTCATCCTGATCGTGGGTGACAAAAATACTGGTAATGCCCACTTTTGAAATCATTTCCTTCAGCCACTGACGGAGTTCTTTGCGCACTTTTGCGTCAATAGCCGCAAACGGTTCATCGAGCAAAAGAAGCTGGGGGTTTGGCGCAAGAGCCCTGGCAAAAGCCACGCGCTGCCGCTGCCCGCCGGATAACTGGTGGGGATAGCGTTTTTCCATGCCTTCTAATCCCACAAGTGATACAAGCTCCTTTACCCGGCCAGCGATTTCTTTTTTGTCTTTTTTCTGCACACGCAGTCCAAAGGCGATATTTTCTTCTACTGTCATATACCGGAACAGTGCGTAATTCTGGAATACAAACCCGATGCCGCGTTTTCCGGGCGGAATATCGTTTACTACGGTTCCCTCAATGATAACATCCCCGCTGTCCTGCGTTTCCAGTCCGGCGATCATGCGCAGAATGGTGGTTTTGCCGCTTCCGCTTGGCCCAAGTAAAGCCACAAGTTTTCCTTTTTCAATTCCGAAATTGATATTCTTTGCAGCCTCGTAGGAACCAAATTTCTTATTCACCTGTTTCATTTCTACATACATGGCTTGTCCTCCTTTTGTTGCGCCTGAACCTTAAGCCGGTTCCGGGAAACTGTCTCAACCACCTGTTTGATAATTAACATAATAACTGACAAAAGTACAAGCAGCGAAGAGACGGCAAATGCCTGCGTGATGGATTCCGCGCTTCCTGCCATATACAGGGCGTCTATTTCCAATGGAAGCGTAAAGGTTTTGCCTCTTGCCCTGGAAACGGCATATACAGCGCCAAATTCCCCAAAAGCCCTTGCTGCGCACAGGATGATTCCATACAGCAGCGCCCATTTGATATGGGGAAGCGTCACTTTACGAAAAATATAGCCGCCCTTTGCCCCAAACATTACTGCCGCTTCTTCCTCGGCAGTGCCGTGTGTCTGCAGGACTGGAATCAGTTCTCTGGATACAAAGGGAAATGTGACAAAAATGGTAGCCAGCACGACGCCGGGGACAGAAAATACCAGGGCAATGTCAGTTCCCAGAAGGTCATTCAGCCAGCGGATAAAAGGCGCGGCCCAGCCCATCCGCCCAAACGTCATAATATAGGCGAGCCCGGCGATAACCGGGGAGACGGAAAAGGGAATATCAATCAATGCAGAAAGCGCCTGTCTGCCCCGAAACTCAAACCTTGTCAGCAGCCATGCGGAACACAGCCCAAAAAACGTATTGACAAGTACGGCGAATACGGTGGCAATCAGCGTAACTTTCAATGCGGAAAGCGTATTTTCAGCAATAATGGCGGAACTATAGACCTGCAGCCCGTCTTTTAAAGACCGGAAAATCACTTCTGCCAGAGGAAACACAAGCATAATCAGAAAAAATGCTGTTCCAGTCCCAATCAGCAGATACTGCATCGGTTCTTTTTTCTTCTTTTTCATACTATCATCCTTTCTGTGACACGCTTACTGGATGGTTCTGCGTCCTGCCGCTGCCTGCATAATTCCGACAAAAAACAGCAGCAAAAAGGAAATAAACAGCAGCACAAGCGCAATTGCAGCGGCGCCTTCATAATCGACATTGCCGGAATTGAGTTTTTGCATAATGATATAAGAGACAACCTGTGTTCCCTGTTTTTCGCTGTTGCCGGAAATATAGATGACACTGCCGTATTCCCCAATCCCTCTTGCCAGCGCAAGGCCAAACCCGGTCAGCAATGAGGGCATCAGTTCCGGAAGGATAATCCGCCGGAAAATATAACCGCGTCCGGCGCCGGACATTTCCCCGGCTTCTTCCAGGCTTTTCGGCAGTTTTTCCAATACAGGCTGCAAGGCTCTTACGACAAAGGGAATACCGATAAAAACCATGGCAATCACAATTCCGGTTTTGGTATAGGACACTTCAATTCCGGCTTTTAAGAGCAGTTTTCCCAAAACACCCTGATCGGAATACATTTTTGTAAGCGTAATGCCTGCAACTGAGGTGGGAAGGGCAAACGGAAGTTCAATCATCGCGTCCATCAATCGTTTTCCCGGAAAATCATAACGCACAAGTATCCATGCCAGATTCAGTCCAAAGATACAGTTGATCACTGCGGCAATCAGCGCACAGGAGGCGCTGGTAAGAAAAGCCTGCCGGACATTGGGTCTAAGAATCAAAGCCAGAAATTCTTTTGCCGACATATGGAACGAATAGAGCAGAATAGAGGACAGGGGGATTAAAATCAGCAGAGAAAGCATAGCCACAGTAATCCCCATTGTCAGCCCAAATCCCGGAAGTATGCGCTTGCCGTATGTTTTATTCTTATTCATAGAACTCTCCTATTGACTGTAAATTTCATCAAATATGGTATCATCAGAGAAGAAATCCGCATATGCCTGATCCCATCCGCCAAAATCGTCAATCGTACATAACTCGACATTCAGATCAAATACATCGCTAAATTCCTGTAAAATAGTATTGTCTGAAGGACGGTAAAAATATTCGCCTGCAAGTCTCTGGGCCTCATCGGAATAGAGCCAGGAAAGGTATTCCTTTGCAGCTTCCTGCGTTCCGTCTTTTTCTGCATTCTCGTCTACAATGGCCACCGAAGGTTCAGCCAGGATACTGATACTTGGCGTTACCAGTTCAAATTCGTCCGGATATTCCTTTAACGCCAGCAGTGCTTCATTTTCCCAGGCAATCAGGACGTCTCCCTGCCCGTTTTCCACAAACGTTGTCGTTGCGCCTCTGGCGCCGGAATCCATAACAAGGACATTATGATACAGTTTTGAAACAAATTCTTTCATCGCCGTTTCGTCACCGTTAAAGGTCTGCTTTGCATACTGCCATGCAGCAAGGAAATTCCAGCAGGCGCCGCCGGAAGATTTGGGATCTGGCGTAATCACTTCCACATGATCTTCGGTTAAGTCGTCCCAGTCAGAAATACCCTTTTCATTGCCCGCACGCACCAGAAATACAATTGTGGAAGTATAGGGCGCGCTGCTGCTTTCAAACTCCTCCAGCCATCCGGGTTCAATCAGCCCGGCTTCCTCAATCAAAGTAATATCATGCGCCAAAGCAAGGGTCACAACATCCGCGTCATTCCCCTCGATTACGGAACGGGCCTGAGAACCGGAGCCGCCGTGTGACTGGGTAATCTCAATGGTTTTTCCGGTTTTTTCCTGATAATAGCCGGCAAACTTCTGATTATATGCTTCGTAGAATTCTCTGGTCGGATCATACGAAACATTGGTTAATGTAACGGTATCGCTGTCGGCGTTATCCTGGCTGCTTTTGCATCCGGCGAGGCTGCCTGCCAGCAGCAAAGCGGTTAGCCCGACGAGAACAGCTTTTTTTAATAGATTTTTTTTCATTGCAATCTTCCTTTCTTTTACATTTATGTGTAATGAAAACGTTTGCTTAAAATTGTTGACTATTTACTGCGGATTTGCTATGCTGATTTTCACAATGTATTATTTATCCTATTTTTGGAAAATATTCAACCATTATTTATACAAACGTTTGCTTAAACGGATACAGAGTATCTACGTAAGGGAGATGAATTTATGTCGTTAAAACAGATTGCCGAAATGACAGGAACTTCTGTTTCTACTGTTTCTCGTGTACTGAACCAGTCTTCATCCACCTGTGCTTCTAAAGCGCTTCAGGATAAAATCTGGGCTGCGGCAAGAGAAATCGGCTATCAGCCCAACCAGGCTGCAAGAGCATTGAAACAGGGGCAGCGGTCCAGGCAAAAGCCCCCGCAGATTTCGGTTGTGTCTGCCAGGGTTTCAGCAGAAGAAGATCCTTTTTTTGCAGAGTTATTCCGAAGCTTAGAAGTATCTTTACTAAAACAGAATGCTATGATACATGTGATTGCCCATGCTGAAGCGGTTTCTTCGAGTCAGCTTGCCAAATCGGATGGCGTCATTATTATCGGGCGCTGTTCCCATGAACTGTTAAGCCGGATTTTACGCAAAAACAAAAACGTAGTGGGAATCTGGAGAAATTCTATGAATTTTGATATTGACGAAGTGATTTGTGACGGACAAAAGGCGGCGGAACTGGCGATGTCGTATTTGTTTTCTCTGGGGCATAAAAAGATTGCCTATATTGGCGACTGTTCCTATGAAAGCCGCTATGTAGGCTACTGTAATTTCCTCTTTCACAGCCAGATTCCTGTGGATTACAGCCTGATCCGGCAGACAAATCAGACAAAAGAAGAAACAGAAGACGCATTTTTGGGGCTTTTGGAACAGAAACGAACAGGAAATCTGGATTTTACGGCAATTTTCTGTGCAAATGACAATACGGCGCTTCATGTGTTAAAACTTCTCCGCCGCCAAAAGCCGAATGTCAGACGTTCGATATCCGTGATTTCCATTGACGATATCCAGGAAGCCCAGAATACGAAGCCATATCTGACGACCATCCATATTCCGCATCAGGAAATGGCGCATCTGGCAGTGAAGCTTTTACTCGATCGGATTTCCAGGGGGCATATGTCTACAGTCCGGATTGAATTTCCCTGCAGACTTGTCTGCCGTGACAGCTGCTATCAGATTTAAGGCGGCTCACATTTTAGGAACGCCTGCATAGAATAGTAAGAAAATAACTGCAGGAGCGAAGAGCTTTGGTAACAATTGTAATAGATGCCGGACACGGCGGTTTTGACAATGGAGCGATGTATCAGGGCAGAAAAGAAAAAGATGAGAATCTCAGCCTGGCATTGGCAGTAGGGGAAATTTTAAAACAACAGGGATATGATGTAATATACACAAGAAATACGGACGTATATCAGTCCCCATATGAAAAGGCACAGATCGCCAATGATGCGGGAGCGGATTATTTTGTATCCTTCCATAGGAATTCAGGCGCAAACGACAATACCTATCATGGGGTGCAGACTTTAATTTACGGCGGGGATGATATGCGCGCAAGACGGCTTGCGGAATCCATTAATAACGAACTGGAACAGGTAGGGTTTGACAATATCGGCATTGAAGAACGGACGGGGCTTGTGGTTTTACGAAGGACAGAAATGCCTGCTGTATTAATTGAAACTGGATTTATCAACAACGATATGGACAATGAAATTTTTGACAGCAACTTTAATGAAATTGCCAGCGCAATTGCTATGGGAATTGAACGCGCCGTACCGCTCCGGGCATCTGCGGTAGAGCAGGAGAGAAAAGAGCCTGTCAGGACAATCGCCGGCAGAGGGCGCTGCCGCTGCATGGCTGATCGGGACGGCCGGAATGACTGGGATAACGATCGGGATGACGAGGATGACTGGGATGACGACCGGGATGACGAGGATGATTGGGATGATGATCGGGACGATAAGGATTCAAATCTGGTATATGGGGTGGAAGTGGGAAGATTCGGCTATCGGACGACTGCTAATTTTCTTGCGGAACAGCTGGCGGATCAGGGATTTGAAAGTTATGTAGCCAAAGGAGACGGTATGCTCCGGGTAGTTGCAGGAAAAGAAGATTCTCTGGAAGATGCGTTAAAACTGCAGCGGAAACTGCGTGAACTGGGATATCAGACTTTGATTGTTGCATCGGAACGTTAAGCAGTGTTGAGGGATGTACGTTTGCCGGGTTTAATCTGACTTTAATCTTTCCCTGTTAAAATGATTAAAAGTAGGTATAAAATGGTGATGTTTTTATTATAAGATCTGTTCTGTCTGTATTGGAGAAAGCATCCGGTTCTCTGCCAGAGGTATCCTGACATGAGCCGGGTGTTCTTACTGTGTATAAACGGTTATAAAAATATTACTGCGGCCGGAACGGATACAATTTACAGAGCATTGGAGGGTATATGAGGATACTGGTAGTAGAAGATGAAAAAGATATGAATCGGATTCTTGCAAAAGAACTAGAATCCGAAGGTTATCTTGTGGACAGGTGTTATGATGGAGAGAGTGCGTTGGATTATTTGTGTATGGCGGAGTATGACGGTGTGATTTTAGATATCATGATCCCCAAAATGGATGGGTTTGCGGTTTTGAAAAAAGTACGCAGCCGTGGGATTACAACGCCGATTCTGTTTTTAAGCGCCAGAAGCGATGTCAATGATATAGTACGGGGACTGGATCTGGGCGCGGATGATTATATGGTAAAGCCCTTTGAATTTAAAGAGCTTTTAGCCAGAATCCGTATGCTGACCCGGAAAAAAGTGGATGTACATGAGAATATCTATACCTGCGGCGATCTGGTGGTAGATTGTAATGAGTGTACCGTGAAACGGGACGGGCATCTGATTGAGCTTTCCCCCAAGGAATATTCTGTGCTGCTGTATCTGATTCGGAATCAGAATATTGTCGTTACCAGGGAGCAGATTGAATCAAATATCTGGGATATTGACCGTGACAGCAGTTCAAATCTGATCGATGTCTATATTCGATATCTGAGAAAAAAGATTGATGATGGATTTGAATTTAAGATGATCCGGACAATCCGAGGGGTGGGATACGTATTAAAGGGAAGCGAGTAAAGCAGGTATCGATTATACATTATATTGTGATTCTGCCTGCAATAGCCATGCTCATTATGGGACTTGTTATGCTGATTATGATTCGGGTATTATCCAATGCAGCGATAGAATATGATATCAAACAGGATTTACGGAAAGAGATCGAAAAGAATTTACAGAATGTCTCTATGGAAAACAGAGATTTGAAAATTTCGGAGGACTTTCTGTATGAAAATGATAACGTTCATTTTTTAATTATAGATAATGAGTTACAAATAGTGGCAGGGGAATATTCTGATAATGTCATGGAAGAACTGCAGAATCTTGCGATTAAGAATAAAACCAGCCATGCTGTGATCTGTGATGGTGAGAAATATTATGTAAGAGATGTGCGCATACAGGGGAGCGGGATAAAGAACTGCCTGTATATCCGCGGATTTATCAGGAAAGCAGATGCCGACAGCTCTTACCGGGCAATTGAGCTGATTTCTTATCTGTGTATTGTAGGAGTACTCTGCATTATCTTAATCTGTGAGTTGTTTCTGTCTAAGAGAATTTCAACAGAATTGAAAAATATGTGCCAGACTGCGGAACAAATCGGCTCTAATCTGGATATGTCCCAGAGAATCAAATATAATAACCAGTTTAAGGAAATTGCAGTTTTAGCCCAGGCAAATAACCGCATGTTGGATCGGATGGAGCAGACGTTTCAGATGCAGGAGCAGTTTACATCAGATGTAGCCCATGAGCTGCGCACGCCGGTATCCGTTGTTATGGCGCAATGCCAGTATGCCAGGGGAAAGGATATTGGAAGGGAAGGCTATGAGGAAGCATTAGAGGTAATTTACCGGCAGTCCAGGAAGATTGAGCAGATTATAACCCAGCTTTTGAACTTTTCCAGATTAGATCAGGACAGAGTGCAGCTGCAGGAGGAATTGCTGGATTTGGTGGAAATTGTGGAATCTGTCTGTGAATCAATACAGGAAAAAGCACAGGGAGGGATATTGCTCAGGCTGCACATGCAGGATGCGGTTACCGTAGGGGATATCGGACTGATAATTATTGTTGTGCAGAATCTGGTGACAAATGCCATTAAATTCAGCGAGAAAGGCGGACAGGTAGACGTCAGTACGGGCACAGAGCAAGACTGGGTCTATGTAAAGGTGAGAGATTATGGGATTGGAATTGAACCGGAGCATTTAGAGTCTATTTTCAGACGTTTTTATCAATGTGATACTTCCAGAAATGCGGAGGGATTTGGCTTAGGACTTCCTTTATGTGAGAAAATTGCACAGAAGCATGGAGGGAGAATCGAAGTGGTCAGTGAAGTTGGGAAAGGAAGCGCTTTTACACTGTATCTTCCGCAAAAATAAGCATGGTGACTTGATGAGAAAAACAAAGTCCCATGCTTTTTCCTTACATGCAGCCCCAGACTCCAATGCCTGACTGGATGGAACACTAGATTTCCTGTATGATATTCCGATAAAAGACTGTTTTGGTCTGTGTCATATAAGGGACGATCCATAAAAAACCGATACCAAGCGAAAGCAGGCACAGAAAATACATACCGGCAAAGCTGAACGTAATATAAAGCAGCCGTCCTTTGTTTCCATGCATCAGGCAACGGCTTGTTCGGAACATATCCCGAAGTTCCCCGTCAGGATGCTCGATGAGAAGATAGTAAAGCAATCCATAGGAAAGATTCACATAGCAAAGAGGAAACAGTGTAACAATCCAGATAACCGCCGCCAGAAAATACCACAAAGCAGTATCCGCTCCAAATGCGATTCCGGTACAGAGAAAAGCAGGAAGCGTAAGGAGAAAAAGAATCCCCATCAGCAGAAGCCCTGCAAGAATCGGATAATCGGGACGTATGGTAAAATAGCGGAATAAATCGGTCAGTTTGGCTTCTTTTCCTCTTGCCAGATTCAAATGGATGGAAAGCAGGCCGCAGTTCATCACAGCGGAAAGCAGTGAAATAATCAGAGAGGCCAACAGGGACAAAACCATCTGGGTATGATCCGGATTGTTCTGAAAAAACAGCTGAAAGGGCAGATAGGCGGCTGCTGTCAGAAACTGTGAAATAACGAAAGCTTCCATTGGCAGCCCATACTGCCCCGTCAATGTCTGGCGTGCCTGACGTTTCAGTTCTTTGGATGATAATTTCATAAAATGAAACTCCTTTTATGCCGCCAGATCAATATTGGCGCCTGTAAAGACAGCTGCATCCGCTGCTTTTCTCTCTTTCTGGTAGGGATTCGACTCGTTGGGATATTGGATCATGGTCCGGGTTTCGCCGCCGGAGGTGTATACACGTCCGCATTCCGGGCAGACAGATGTACGGATAGATACGCCGGCGGAGATGACTTTGCCGTCTTGTTCTGCCGCTTTGCTGTAAGCGTTGGATACATGTTCCGCCTCGTGGGCACGGACTGCCGCACCGGAAGCAGCAGGGGAAATATGGGCGGCTGATTTAAAGGATACGTTTTCATCAGAACCGTCCTGATATTTACGGTTTTTACAGGTCTTGCATTCTTCCGGGGAAGATTCATATCCCGGTTTTATGGCTGCAGAACCATAGCCATTATAATTAGAGATACCTCCAATATTCATAAGTGATTCCTCCTTTACAAACTACATAGATAGTATTATTATAACAGAATCGGGGAAAAACACAAGAATCAAATAGCAGGATAATAATTATATGAGAGAGAATGAGAGAATTCAGCTGGAAAAGAATCTTTATATCATAGGGCTTTGCCTTCCATGGATTGGCGCGGCGGTCTGTCTGCTGTATGGACGATTGCCGGAAGGTCTGGCAGCAAAGATAATGGCTCCCTGTATGTTTCATACAATAACGGGATTTTACTGTCCGGGCTGCGGCGGCAGCAGGGCGGTTGCGGCATTGGTTCGGGGAGAAATTCTGCTGTCCTTTTTATATCATCCAATTGTAATGTATTGCGCTGTAATCTATCTTTGGTTTATGGGAAGTCATATCATAGAGCGTTTTATAAAGCATAAGCGGCGGACAGGCATGCGTTACAGAAACTGCTACCTTTGGATCGCCCTTGGGATTGTAGCGCTTCATACAGCCGTAAAGAATATTGCGCTGGCGGTATTCCATGTGGATATTCTGAGAATACTAGACGCTCTGTAGAACCGGCAAACCGTCTGCCTGCGATGTTATGCCGCATAAAATACAGCGTTGTTTATGCAGACATAACATCAGTAGAATCCCATACTGCGATAAAGCTCTTCTATGCTCTCCGCATGATATAGGTTCCTGTATTCCTGATAAAATCCATCTATTCCGCCATAATAAAAGATCACAAATAGCAATACACAGATATAAATAAGAACCGTCAGAACCAAACCGGCGCTGCTTAAAAGAAGTCCCGCTTTTCCCTGGGAATTCAGGGTTATGCTGCCGCCTTTGGATAAAAGTGCAAGTATAATACCCAGTGCACTGCAGACCAGGGCAAGATACAGACAGCTGGACGTCAGAAGCGCCACAGAACCTAAAATCACAGAAGCCTTAGCCATACGTTCCGAACGCTGTGTGGGACGGGGGGTTTTGGAAGAGTGTATATTCTGATCGTAGTCCATAAAAAAGCTCCTTTCTATTATTGCCGAACGGCTTTTTCTAATATAGCATATGGACTTGGGAGCTGCAAGGGGAATAATAAATGTGGTATGATGTAAAACAGCGATTAGAGGGATAACTTTATGCCATTCGGCAATATTAATGAATAGGAGTTGAAAGCAATGGAAATGATAAAAGTTTTGGCGGAAGAGTTAGGGATTCGGGAGCATCAGGCGAACGCTGCAGTGCAGTTAATTGATGAAGGAAATACCATTCCTTTTATCGCCCGCTACCGAAAAGAAGCTACCGGGGCTTTAAATGATGAGATCCTGCGTAATTTATACGACAGGCTGAACTATCTGCGCAATCTGGAAGAAAAGAAAAATCAGGTAATATCGAGTATTGAAGAACAGGGCAAACTGACAGAAGAATTAAAAGCGCAGATTTTAGCGGCGCAGACCATGGTCGTCGTAGACGATCTCTACCGCCCGTATCGTCCGAAACGCAGGACGCGGGCTACAATTGCAAAAGAGAAAGGCTTAGAACCGCTGGCCAATCTGATCCTGCTGCAGAAAACCACACGTTCTTTAGAGGAAGAAGCAGCTTCTTATATCAATCCGGAAAAAGAGGTGCATACAGCAGAGGAAGCCATAGAAGGCGCAAAGGACATTCTTGCAGAATATATTTCCGATCAGGCTGATTACCGCATTTATATCCGGGGACTTACCATGAAAAAAGGCCGTATTGTTTCTTCAGCTAAAGATAAAGAAGCGGAAACCGTTTACGAAATGTACTATGATTTTGACGAAGCTTTATCCAGACTGGCCGGCCACCGGGTACTGGCTTTAAACCGCGGAGAAGCTGAAAAAGTCCTTACGGTTAAGTTAGAAGCGCCAGAGGAAGATATTCTCCGCTATCTGGAGCGAAATATGATTGCCAGGGATAAGGCGAACCCTGTTACAGCGCCGGTATTAAAGGATGTAATTGCAGACAGTTATAAACGTCTGATCGCTCCGGCGATTGAACGGGAAATCCGCAATGACCTGACGGAACAGGCAGAAGACGGCGCAATTAAGGTTTTTGGCAAAAACTTAGAACAGCTTCTGATGCAGCCGCCGATTACAGGACGGACGGTATTGGGCTGGGATCCGGCATTTAGAACCGGCTGTAAGCTTGCAGTTGTGGATTCCACCGGAAAAGTGCTGGATACCGTGGTGATTTACCCAACAGCGCCCCAGAATAAAGTAGAAGAATCCAAAAAAATATTAAAAAAATTGATTGCAAAATATGGCGTTTCTTTAATTTCTGTAGGGAACGGGACGGCTTCCAGGGAATCTGAAATGGTCATTGTGGAACTGTTAAAGGAGATTCCGGAAAAAGTTCAGTATATTATTGTAAATGAAGCGGGCGCTTCCGTCTATTCCGCAAGCAAACTGGCGACAGAAGAATTTCCGAATTTTGACGTAGGACAGCGCAGCGCGGCATCGATTGCAAGACGTCTGCAGGATCCTCTGGCAGAACTGGTTAAAATCGATCCCAAATCCATTGGCGTAGGACAGTACCAGCATGATATGAACCAGAAAAAATTGGGAGAGGCTCTGGGCGGAGTGGTCGAAGACTGTGTGAATAAAGTCGGCGTGGACTTAAATACCGCTTCTGCTTCGCTGTTAGAATATATCTCCGGAATCAGCAAGGCGGTAGCGAAAAATATTGTCGCATACCGGGAAGAGAACGGTCGCTTTGGTTCCAGAACGCAGTTGTTAAAGGTTTCCAAATTGGGGCCAAAAGCCTATGAACAGTGCGCCGGATTTTTGCGGATTACAGAAGGAAAAAATCCCTTAGACGCCACAAGCGTTCATCCCGAAAGCTATGAAGCAGCCAGAAAATTGCTGAAAAAACTCGGATATACGACAGAAGATTTACGAGAAGGCCGTCTAAAAGGTATTTCCGGAAAAATTGCAGATGTTAAGGCGCTTGCCGCAGAGCTTGAAATTGGTGAGCTGACTTTGCAGGATATTGTAAAGGAACTGGAAAAACCGGCCAGAGATCCCAGGGAGGACATGCCAAAACCCATTTTACGGAGCGATGTATTGGAGATGAAAGATTTGACGCCGGGTATGGTATTGAAAGGCACCGTCCGCAATGTAATTGACTTTGGTGCGTTTGTGGATATCGGTGTGCATCAGGACGGCCTGGTACATATTTCCCAGATGTCAGGCCGCTATATTAAGCATCCGCTGGAAGTTGTCAGCGTAGGGGATATTGTGGAAGTAAAGGTATTGGATATCGATTTGAAAAAACAGCGGATATCACTTACGATGAAACTGGAAGAAGCAGCAAAATCCGGGAAAGCGAAAAAGTAGATGTTATCTGATATGCATAAATTGGCGGAGACTGCCAGGCTGGTATAGGGGGCTTTGCGGGATTATCGTATAATTGGAGGAAAAAATGAGTGATACTACAATAAAAAAACCGGTAAATATAAGATATATAACAGTGACAGCCATGTTGTCTGCAGTTGCATTTATCCTGATGTTTCTGGATTTTTCGGTTCCGTTTATGCCAGGATTTATCAAGATGGATATATCGGAGCTTCCGGCGTTGATTGGAGCTTTTTCTATGGGCCCGGCCTGCGGCGTAATCGTCTGCCTTGTGAAAAATCTGCTGCATCTTCTGATTACGACGACCGGAGGTGTGGGCGAGCTTTCCAATTTCTCTTTGGGAGCCGTATTTGTACTTACAGCCGGACTGATTTACAAGAAGAAAAAAAGCAGAAAACGGGCGTTGGCAGGTTCTTTAGCCGGAGCTGCGCTGATGGCGGTTATCAGTGTGTTTTCTAATTATTTTCTTGTGTATCCGTTCTATTCTATGATTATGCCTGTTGATGTGATTGTCAGTATGTACCAGGCGATTCTGCCATCTGTAAATGGGCTGCTGGAATGTCTGATTGTGTTTAATATGCCGTTTACCTTTTTAAAAGGAATGTTTAGCGTGGTAATTACTTTTTTGATTTATAAACATATTTCTCCCATTTTAAAAGGGGCGGAACGATGATTTTGATTGTGGAAGATGACGTCCGGCTTAACCAGGCATTGTGCAGATTATTTGCCGGCGCCGGATATATGGTAACAGGAGCGCATTCCATAAAAGAGGCGCTTTTGATATCTGGAGCAGCGCTTGTTATAATCGATATCGGGCTTCCGGACGGGGATGGATTTGCGCTTTGCCGGCAGATACGGCGGACGGGCAGTACGCCGGTTATATTTCTTACGGCGCGGGATGATGAGCGGGATATGATTCAGGCGTTTGACTGCGGCGCGGACGATTATCTGGTCAAGCCATTTCCGCTGGCGGTACTGTTAAAACATGCACAGGCAGTACTGCGCAGAGCCAGGCAGGAAGATTTGGAGCTGTTTTGTTATGAAGAGCTGCGGATAGATTTTGCGCGAAAACAGGTAAAGTGCAACGGGACAAAGGTCAGGCTTACGCCAAAAGAATACGGCCTGCTGGAGCTGTTAGCCAGGAATAAAGGAAAAGTTATTACAAAACAGATGATGTTAGAACAGCTCTGGGATGAAACAGGAGCTTTTGTGGAAGAAAATACGGTAAATGTCGCGCTTTCCCGCCTGAAAAAGAAAATTGAAGCAGACCCGTCGCACCCGGTTTATATTAAAAACGTATTCGGACTGGGTTATACATTGGGGGAATCATAATGTTTCAGAGACGAAAAGAACTGGAAACGTTTTCCTTTTTGCTGGAACAGCTGCTAAATGGGAAACGGCTGACGCTTTCCGGCGGGTACAAAGATAAGCTTCCTTCTAAGATTTTACATCAGCTGACGCGCCTGTCGGAGAAAATGCATGGAACAGAAGAACAGCTGAAACAGGATCAGAATGAGCTTCGGGAAACCATTGCGGAACTTGCGCATCAGATGCGAAATCCGCTGGCAAATATGGAGGGTTATCTGGAGCTGCTAAGCACAGCACGGAGCGAGGAGGAACGGCAGGAATATCTGGCTGTGTTAATGGAAACGGAAGGTAAGCTGCATTTTTTGACGGAAAGTTTTATTAAAATGGCACGGCTGGAAAGCAGAATTATTCAGATTAAGCCGGAAGCAGCAAACCTTTCAGATACCATATTAAAAAGTATTCTGCAGGTGAAAAAAGCTGCGGATGCAAAACAGATTGTGATTGAATTTACGGATGGCAGCGAACGGAACACAGCCCATGACGCAAACTGGCTGGGCGAGGCAGTGTACAATCTGCTGGAAAACAGCGTGAAATATTCTCCGGTTGGTTCCATAGTGAAGATTGCTGTTATTTATAATGAGATGTATACCAGAATTTCCGTTTCAGACAGTGGAATTGGAATCCGGGAAGGCGAGGAAGGGAGGATATTTCAGAAATTTTACCGGGGGAAGGATACGGGCGGACAGCCGGGATTTGGCCTGGGTCTTTATCTTTCACGGGAAATTGTACTGATGCATGGCGGATTTGTAAAAGCCAGGCGAAGAGAGCGGGGGATGGAGATTTCTGTTTTTCTTCCGTAATTGCCCGGTGTTATATATAAGTGTTACAGTATTAGATTTGTTTGTGCTATAGTTTTTTCAAAAGGGACGCTCAGAGCCGGACAGGGCGCGAGTCATTTCCGCTGCCCATGGGAAGTAACCGCTTTTTTGGAACATGTAAGCAGATTGTAAGATCTTTCTGTTAATATGAAAATACGTTTTAAAGACAGGAGGATTTGCCTTATGAATATACTGAAAACAATAGGATTGAAGAAGATTTATAAAACTCCGTCTGGTGAAGTACGCGCATTGGACGGAGTTTCTGTTTCAATAGAAGACGGAGAATTTGTGTCGGTTGCGGGGCCTTCCGGCTGCGGCAAGACGACGCTTTTGAATATGCTGGGCGGACTGGATGATCCGACAGAAGGTAAGGTAATGGTCAGAGGAGAGGAGATCAGCCGCTTAAAAAAGGATGAGCTGACGGTGTTTCGAAGACGGAATATCGGATTTGTTTTTCAGAATTATAATCTTGTTCCGGTGTTAAATGTCTATGAGAATATTCTGCTGCCTTTGCGTTTGGATGGAAGAACGGCGGATCATAAGTTTTTGGATCGGATTATCCATACATTAAAGCTGCAGGACAGACTGGATCATATGCCGCATATGCTTTCCGGAGGGCAGCAGCAGAGAGTGGCGATTGCAAGGGCGCTGTCCACAAAGCCTGCGGTGATTCTTGCGGATGAGCCGACCGGGAATCTTGATTCTGTCACAGGGATTGAAGTTGTGGGCCTGTTAAAAACCAGCGCTTCCCAGTTTCATCAGACAATTGTCGTTGTTACACACAATGAGGAAATCGCCCAGATGACAGACCGCATGATTCGTATGGAAGACGGGAAGGAAATCCCCTCCGGGGATACCATTATGCCAGATGGCGGGAGAGCGGAATGGAAGTCGGTTTTTGCGGAAGGTAAAAAGCAGGAGGGCGGTTTGGATGAGGAATAATAATAAGGCGATTACAGCGGATATCGCGAAAAAGGAATACGCATCCGACAAAGGCCGCCGTATAATTTTAACCGCGGCAGCAGGATTTGCCGTGATGACGCTTTTTTGTGTATTTAGTCTGGCATTGGGAAAAATTGAAACGGATATGCTGCGGGATGCAAGGCAGCGCGGTACGGTAGTGAATACAACGCTTGAGCGGGCAACTCAGGAACAGTATGAGCAGATCCAAAAGCTGCCCTATATCAAAGCTGTCGGAACGTATATCCGGTTTGGGAGCGCATTGGACGCAAACTGCGCTGTCATAGACGAGGTTGCCTGGGAAAAAATCAAAAAACCCGCGTTTACAGATATTCACGGGACATATCCGGATCAAAAAATGGAGATTATGCTCCCCAAACGTGAGCTGGATCTGCTTGGAATCTCAGAACCACAAATTGGGATGGAACTGCCTGTTACAATTGAATTTCAGGATAAAACCCAGGCGGAGTACAACTTTATGTTATCCGGCTATTATACGGAGTATATTGCAACATTGATGTATGGGCCTCCCGATATCTATTTTTCCGGGGAATTTCTGGATGAAGTGATAGAAAAAGAGGATCAGAATACAACACTTTTGCTGAAGCAAAACGATCGGCTTACCGGAAGGAACGTGGAACGGATGCTATACAGTGATATCCGGATGCGGGATGACAGCCAGCAGTTTCTTGGCGGCAATACGATGACCTGGCAGGCGTTTTATCAGATGTCAGGCGGGTTTGGTCCGGCATGGATGATTGCGGCAGTGATTCTGATTAGTGCGGGGCTGCTTATTTATAACGTACTCTATATTTCCTTTGAAAAACATGTGCAAAAATATGGCCTTTTAAAGGCTCTTGGAACAACGAAAAAGCAGCTGTATGACATTGTATTCCGGCAGGTTCTGCGGATGGCGTTATGGGGGAGCCTGTTTGGCACCGTGGCAGGTACTATAATCACATTGTTTGGGATTCCGGCGCTGTTATCCAAGATGTACCTCTACCGGTTTGGAAGTGCAGCCGGAATGATTACGTTTCATCCGGTTCTTCTGCTTGCAGCGGTTCTTTTTGGTGGTGCGGCTGCGTGTTTTAGTTCTGCGCTTGCCATACGGCGCACGGTAGAGTTATCGCCGGTGGAAGCGATACATTATATGGGCAGGGCAGACGGGATAACCTGGCAGAAGGAACGCATGGCAAACCATAAGAAACCGCGGGTTTTGCTGCTGCAGATGGCATGGCGGAATATTCTGCGCTTTAAAAAACGATTTTTGATCAGCGCACTTTGCCTGACACTGGGGATAGTTGTGTCAATGGGTGTTATTGTTATTTCAAAAGGCGCAGATACAACAAACCAGATTGAATATGATTATTTTGACTGTTCCGTAATGACGATGATACCAACAGACTTTATTCATGATTATTACAAGGAAGATATTTTCCCGGAGTCTTTTTTTAGGAAGTTAGAATCGCTTCCGGAAGCGGCGCACAGTATTGTTGCCCGCGGCGGTTATGGGGAGATTTTGGTTGAGGAAGAAGCGCTTGCGCTGAATAATAAGGAAGCGCTGGATACAGACTGGTACTTTTACCGTGCGCCGATCGTGATACAGGAATTAAACGACGCTTATTTGAAGGAACTGAAGGAAATTGCACAAAAAGAAGGTTTATATCTGGATGTGGATACCGTTCTTTCAGGGGAGGGCGTAATCCTAATGCATGATCATATCCTCTCTCCGGCTCAGATTGAGCAGAGTAAAGATACTGTCGGTATGCCGCTTGGTATCTATGCACTCGAAGACAGCAAAAAGACAACAGATATGACGTTTTGTGGGTATCTGGACTGGGAACAGGAAGGGCTGCCGGATTTTTCAAAAAAATGCGGAGGCACATGGCGGGGAGGAAATACGATTTATCTGATAACCAGTAAAAAAGGATTTCAGAATACAAAGCTTAGAGAGCGGATATTTGCAATCAATATCACTGCGAAAGAAGGGTGCAGAACCCTTCTGGATCAAAAGGTGAGACAGCTTGTGGGGGAATATAACAGCCAGTTTGTATCAGAAGATATCTATGAGGCATCTTATAATTCGTGGCTTTGGCTTGAGTTTACGTCAAAAATCGATATGCTTGATTCGATGGGAGATTATATCCGCTCGAACCGGCTGATTATGGGAGCCATATGTGCCGTCCTGCTTTTGATGGGGCTGGCAAATTATGTCAATGTAACTGTCACAGGCCTGATCGTCCGGATAAAGGAGTTTGCTGTTATGGAAAGCGTCGGACTTACAGGAACACAGTTAAAGAAACTGCTGATTCTGGAAGGGATGCTTTACAGCTGCATGATAATTGCGCTGAGTATCCTGATTGGGGGCAGTATTCTATTGCTGGGCGGATGGTATATCAGAACAACAATGGAGTATTTTGTATTTCGCTATCCGATTGTGGAATTTGCAGTTTGCGCCGCCGGGTTATTTACGTCCTGTACGCTGATTGTACTTGTTTTATACCGGAGATACGGGGAAGGAAGTATTGCGGCCAGACTCCGTATTTATGCAGATTAAAGCAGGGAGCGAAGCGTCCGTCTGAGAGGCCGTGGCTTAAGCGTTTAGTTTGTAACGATGCTCAGGATTAAGGGCTCCTGAGCAGTTCCATAGAATTTTTGCAATGCGGACAGAACCGCCCACAAATACGCTGTCTGCCGCATGTCAGGGTTTTGTGGACATCCGTGTCCGCAAAGCGCTGAGGGCTTAAGGAACTGCTAAGAAGCTTTCCGGCTTTTTCAAGTTTTCGCACTATTTCTGTTTTGACAGAAATAATTTCTGTGGTATTGCAAACCCGAATATAATGCCGATGGCAATCGCGCCTGCAATTTTAAATGTTTCCATCCCTTTAGCGGCGCATTGTTCCATTTCATTCATAATGAAGTAATATGAGGTATAGTAAATACCCGCGCCAGGTACCAAAGTAAAAATACCCGCAACAAGATAGAGCGTCACCGGGCTTTTCCGCCAGGCCGCAAAAAAGCGGGAAAGAATGGTCAGAAAAAAAGTCGCTGCCAGAGAGGCAATGACAATTCCAAAGCCAAGTTCACAGAAAATCAAATAAGTAATCCAGCTGATTCCTCCGGTCAGAGCGCTGAAAATCAGCTGATGTTTAGGTGCGCAAAACAAAATGGCAAAAGCTGCGGTAGCCGTCATGGCAAGAATAAATTGTAAAATCATAACAGTGGCACACCTCCCGGAATACAGCGGTAAATAATTATAACAGTTCCTACGCCTACGGCGATGCACATGGCGGTTAAAAGTGCGTCAATCATATGAATAGCGCCGGAAAGATAATCGCCGTTAAACAGATCGCGGATCGATGTGGTAAGTACAATTCCGGGAAGCAGCGGCATAATGCCGCCGATAACAATTTTATCCTGCATAACCGGGAGGCCGATATTGAGAAATATCAGACTGGAAGCAGTTAAAAAAGCGCTGCCATTTATAATGGTAAGAAACTTGGAGGTTTTCTTTCTCTGCTGGTTTAACAGCATATACTGCAGGAAAATTCCAAGAAAAAATGTACAAATTGCATCCGGAAGTTTGCCGCCGAAAATATAACAAAAGCTGGCGCAGCCCACACCGCAGAAAACTCCCTGCATCCAAGACGGATAGGCAGGCAGCATCTTGCATTCTTCCAGACGCATCCAGGCCTCCTTTACATCACAGGTATGGGCGCAAATTTCCCTGGAGAGCTGGTTAATAGCAGCGATTTTTCCCAGATGAAACCCGCTTAAAGGAACATGCCGTATTATGCTGCCGCCATCGTCTTTATCTTCATTGACACTTGCAAAAATACCGTTGGAGAGCACATAGACATCATAATGTTCTATGTCAAACGCATCTAATACATGAAGGATCGTATCCTCCACCCGGTAAATTTCCCCGCCGCTCCGAAGCAGAGTATCCCCAATTTCCACTGCCAGAGTCAGGATCTCCTTACTCCTGCCGGACGGCATGGGGGCATCCCAGGAAGAAGTTTCTCTGCGCCTGCCTGGGTCTTCCCGTTTGTCAGATGGTATGTGCGGGTTGTTCGGTGTGTGATTATCTTTGGAAGAGGTTTCTTTGTATCTGACAGATGGCACATCTATTTCAGATGATAAAGCATTATCTTCAGAACAGATATCTGTTGGTTTGGTGTAAGCCATTTGTTGAATCCTCCTGCTATTTTTTCAAAGGCTGTTTTTTATTATAATAGAAAAACGATCGTTCTACAAGTTGCTATTCATGGCCAATGTCATTTTCTTAAGGCCAGTTATATGTTTATGGCCTGGAAAAACGTAGTCCTGCCTCTTCCAAATGACATTGCCTATGAAAAGTAACCACTGTGGGTTACTATTCACGGCGCCCTGCACCTCGTGCAGGGCGCCCGGCCAATAAAGCAGTGGTTTCAAGCATCCAGCCCCTCGCC
>CAJUPF010000021.1 GCA_910588565.1 uncultured Lachnospiraceae bacterium | reverse complement strand
TAAAAAGGAAAAAATTTGAGTTACTTGTAGAAAAAGGGAATTTCTGCTTAAAAAATGGAATTTCCCTAAAGTAAATGACATTGGCCGTGAACTGTAACCACACAGGATGAAAAATATAGAATATGCATAAATAAGCATATTGTGTGTTTGTATAAATTGTGCTATGATCCTAAAGTAAAGAAAATACAGGAAAGGAAGGAAATTATTATGGCATTAGTAACAACAAAAGAAATGTTTCAGAAGGCATACGACGGAGGATATGCAATTGGCGCGTTTAATGTGAACAATATGGAGATCGTGCAGGGTATTACAGAGGCAGCCGGAGAATTGAAATCCCCGGTGATATTGCAGGTATCAAAAGGCGCAAGGGCATATGCGAATCATACATATCTTGTAAAATTAGTCGAAGCAGCTGTTGCTGAGAATAATATACCGATTGCTCTTCATCTGGATCATGGCCCTGATTTTGAAACATGTAAATCATGTATTGACGGCGGCTTTACCTCTGTTATGATTGACGCTTCCCATTATGATTTTGAGAAGAATATTGAGATTACGAAGCAGGTAGTAGAGTATGCGCATGAAAGAGGCGTTGTAGTCGAAGCAGAACTTGGAAAGCTTGCAGGCGTAGAGGATGATGTAAAAGTTGCAGCTGACGATGCAATGTATACACAGCCGGATGAAGTACAGGAATTCGTAGAGCGGACAGGCGTGGATTCTCTGGCGATTGCGATTGGAACCAGCCATGGGGCATTTAAATTTAAACCGGGCCAGAAACCGCAGCTTCGGTTTGACATTTTAGATGAGATTACAAAACGGATTCCGCAGTTCCCAATCGTTTTACACGGCGCATCTTCTGTATCTCAGGAATATGTGCAGATTATTCAGAAAAACGGCGGAAACCTGGCGGACGCGATTGGAATTCCGGAAGATATGCTTCGTCAGGCAGCGCGTTCTGCAGTATGCAAGATAAATATTGACTCCGATCTCCGTCTGGCTATGACGGCGGGTGTACGTGAAGTTCTGTACAACAATCCGGCAGCGTTTGATCCAAGGGAATATTTGAAAGTGGGACGTTCTTATGTAAAAGAACTGGTAAAACATAAAATTACAGATGTATTAGGCTCCGAGCAGAAAGCGTAGGCAGAATAAACGGATTTTGCAGATATAGAACGGGAAGAACAGCAGATCAGAAAATGGTCTGCTGCCATCCCTTGCTTTATGTATCGGCTCATCGCCAGTCAGCGGAATGACTGGCGTGGGTGTGAAAAGTAATTGAGAAACACAATCCATGTGTCAGGGCTTGTTTTTTTCATAGATTAATTTTGCCTGTTCTGCTATGAGTTCTCTTAAATAAGCAGGCGACAGTATTTCTACCTGTGTTCCAAATGACAGCAAAAACCCTGTCAGCCATGCGTCTTCCGGCATTTTTGCAGAAACGATAAGATCATCGTTCGTCTGCCGCTGGATTTGCGCCGGATCAAATTCATCATATACACGATATGCCATTTCTTTTGGAAAGCGAAGCGTAATCAGATGATAGTCTTCTTCAAAAGTATCTGTCTGTTTTGGAACATGGCGATATGGAAACCGTTGATCCAAAAGCTCTAAATCTAAAATCCGATTTAATTTAAATATCCTCCAGTCTTGTTTTTGGGTGCAAAACGCGTTCAAATACCATGCTTTTGCTTTGTAAATGAGTTTTAATGGCTGTACGATACGTTCGCTTATCACTTCGCAGGAATTAGCATAACAGATTTTAACCGATCTGCATTGAATAATTGCTGATTTTAATAATTCAAACTTTTGATTATCTGACGCTTCATTTCCCCATCTGGAAAAATCCACTTCAAGCCAGTTTTCCGAATTGAGCTGAAACATGGCGGAAAGTTTCTGCAATGTCTGGCTGCTTTTTTGATTTTGCGCAGTATTGATACTCTGCAGTGCCGTAAGGATTTCCTGTTTTTCTTCTTCCGACAGGAGCACTTTATTCAAAACAAAATCATGCATCAAATGAATGCCGCCGTTTCTGCCTGCTTCTGTATAAATGGGAATGCCGGCCCCGCTCAGGGCGTCAATATCTCTATAAATTGTTCTGACCGATACTTCAAACTTTTCTGCTAATTCCATAGCAGTAGCCTGTCCCTTATCAAGTAAGTAGTACACAATTTTAAATAATCTGCTTTCCCGCATTGCATGTTCCTCTTATATTGCCGAATGGTACACATACATGATACATACTTTTTTTCTCAGTATCAACCCATAAAATGAAGCAAAAGAGCTTGCATTTTGCTGTCAGGAAGTATATAATACATTCGACAATCAAACAGACGGGAGCCTGTGCGACAGGCTGAGAGGAAGGTATCACCTTCGACCGATAACCTGATTTGGATAATGCCAACGTAGGGATGCCTGAATATAAGTAAATTCTCAACGGGAAGCTGCCAAAAAAGCTTTCCGTTTTTTTGTCCAAAACAGAACTTAGAACGCGTTGGAAATTCTGGTACGGAAAACAGGAGGAAATGAAGTGGTAAAAGTCAATGGAGAACTGCTTGCAATTGCCGGGAAAACAGCAGAGGAATATCTTTCTGAGGCAAACTATGATACGGCGCGGGTTGCCATTGAATGCAATGGAAGGATTATCCCCAAAGCAGAATACGGCAAAACTGTGTTTTTGGATGGCGACAGTATTGAAGTCGTCAGTTTTGTAGGGGGTGGCTGAACTGTTACCGACAAAAGAAGCATACATACAGGCGCTGAATCAACGGCATGGCGAAGAACTGCAGAGCAGATTCTCGTCTGCGACGGTTGCTGTCTGCGGGCTGGGAGGGCTTGGCTCAAATATTGCAGTATCCCTGGCCCGTGCAGGGATTGGAAAGCTGATCCTGATTGATTTTGACCGGGTAGATCTGACGAATCTGCACCGTCAGCAATATAAAGTATCACAGATTGGAATGTATAAAACAGAAGCGATGCTGGATCATCTGAGAGAAATCAATCACTTCCTCGAACTGAAAGCGCATACCGTCCGTATTACGGAACAGAATGCCGCAGAGCTGCTGAAAGACGCTGACATTATATGTGAAGCGTTTGATGACGCCAAATGTAAAGCAATGCTTGTGGATATTGTATTTGGAACAATGCAGAAGAAGTATCTGGTAGCCGCTTCCGGTATGGCAGGACTTGGCAGTGCAAACAGTATAAAAACCCGAAAAATAGCAGAGCGTTTCTATCTGTGCGGGGACGAAGCCAGTGATGTAGCAGACGGCATAGGGCTGGTATCCTCCCGCGTTCTGCTCTGTGCCGCACATCAGGCGCATATGGTTTTGCGGATTCTTGCAGAAAAATTTGAAACGTAAGATTGCCAACCGGCAATCATGGAAAGAAGGAGATTTATATGAACGAAGACAAGCTTATTATTGGTGGCCGGGAATTTCAGTCCCGCTTTATTCTCGGCTCCGGAAAATATTCTTTAAACCTGATTGAAGCAGCAGTAAAAGATGCCGGAGCGGAAATTATTACCCTTGCTGTCCGTCGGGCAAATACCAGGGAGCAGGAAAATATTTTAGATTTTATCCCAAAAGGAGTAACGCTTCTTCCCAATACAAGCGGCGCAAGAACCGCGGAGGAAGCTGTCCGTATCGCCAGGCTGGCAAGAGAGCTTGGCTGCGGTGATTTTGTAAAAGTTGAGATTATGCGTGATTCCAAATATCTGCTGCCCGACAATCAGGAAACGGTAAAAGCGACCCAAATCCTTGCAAAAGAAGGATTTATTGTTATGCCCTATATGTATCCGGATCTGAATACCGCCCGCGATCTTGCGGCTGCCGGAGCGGCTGCCGTTATGCCGCTTGCTTCGCCGATTGGATCGAATAAGGGGCTTGCGACCAGAGATTTTATTCAGATATTAATCGATGAGATCGATCTTCCGATTATCGTAGATGCCGGGATTGGCAGGCCTTCCCAGGCATGTGAAGCGATGGAAATGGGAGCGGCTGCCATTATGGCAAATACCGCGCTTGCGACAGCCGGAAATCTTCCGATGATGGCATCCGCGTTCCGGCAGGCAATCGAGGCCGGAAGAAAGGCATATCTTGCATGTCCCGGCAGAGTCCTGGCCCGCGGGGCTGCCGCCTCCGATCCGCTGACGGGCTTTTTGCATGATTAAGGGAGGGACATATGGAAAATCAGTTTTTTATCGATACAGGAACGCTTTCTCCGGAAGCGCTTGCCAGAAAACATCAGCTGGAAACCGATCCTTCTTCCCGAAAAAACCATATGGAATATCTGCCGGAAATGGAACAGATCGATTCCGATATCTGCTCTCGTGTGATAGGGCAGATGGATTCCTATGAGTATTCCAGGTATACTGCCAGGGATGTAAAAGATGCCTTAGAGCATGAAACCTGTTCGATCGAAGATTTCAAAGCGCTGCTTTCTCCTGCAGCCGAACCTTTTCTCGAAGAAATGGCGCAGAGGGCCAGGCTTGAGACAAGCAGGCATTTTGGCAATACCGTCTATCTGTTTACGCCGCTTTATATTGCAAACTACTGTGAGAATTACTGCGTATACTGCGGGTTTAACTGCTATAACCATATCCGGCGCATGAAGCTGACGATGGAGCAAATCGAGCAGGAAATGAAAGTCATTGCTGACAGCGGTATGGAAGAAATTCTGATTCTCACCGGAGAGAGCCATCAGATGAGTGATATCAAATACATAGGAGAAGCCTGTAAACTGGCGAGAAACTATTTTCGCATGGTAGGGCTGGAAATCTATCCGGTCAACACAGAAGATTACCGTTATCTGCACCAATGCGGCGCCGATTATGTGACCGTTTTTCAGGAAACGTATGATGCGGATACTTATGAATCCCTGCATCTTCTGGGTCATAAGCGTGTATGGCCGTACCGTTTTGACGCGCAGGAGAGGGCTCTTATGGGAGGAATGCGGGGAGCTGCATGTTCCGCGCTGCTGGGGCTTTCCGATTTCCGCCGGGATGCTTTGGCAAGCGCGCTGCATGTGTATTATTTACAGCGCAAATATCCCCATGCGGAACTGTCGCTGTCCTGTCCAAGACTGCGGCCGATTATCAATAACGACAGGATCAATCCGCTGGATGTCCATGAAAAACAGCTTTGCCAGATGATCTGCGCGTATCGTATATTCCTGCCGTTTGTCGGTATTACAGTCTCTTCCCGTGAAAGCGCAGCGTTTCGGAATGGAATTGTAAAAATTGCGGCTACAAAAGTTTCCGCAGGCGTGTCTACCGGAATCGGCGATCACGAAAGCAAATACAGCGGAAAGGAGTCAGAGAGCCTGCAGGGAGACGAGCAGTTTGAAATCAACGATAACCGCAGTCTGGACGCGATGTATCAGGATATCGCCGGGGAAGGCCTGCAGCCGGTTCTAAATGATTATCTCTATGTCTGAAATTTTATGCGTCACAAACCGCGCCTTATGCAATAGCGATTTTTTCGGGCGTATCCGGCAGATTGCAGAGGCAAAACCCGCAGGCATTATTTTGCGTGAAAAAGATTTGAGCGAGACGGAATACAAGAAACTGGCATATCGCGTGCTTGCGCTGTGCCAGGAGAATAGAACTCTTTGCATCCTGCACAATTTTGTATCTGCTGCAAAAGATCTGAATTGCAGAGCATTGCATCTTCCTATGCATATCCTAAGCACACTTTGCGAAGAAGAGCGGAAGTATTTTACCATTCTCGGCGCATCCTGCCATTCTGTGGAAGAGGCAGTCAGGGCAGAACATCTTGGCTGCACCTATATCACTGCCGGACATATCTTTGCTACCGACTGCAAACGGGGACTGCCCGGACGCGGGCTTGCGTTCCTCCGTGAGGTATGCGAAAACGTTTCCATTCCTGTATATGCTATCGGAGGAATCACTGCTGAAAACGCAGCCGAGGTAAAAACCTGCGGAGCGTATGGCGTCTGTGCGATGAGCGGAGCCATGCAGTGCAGCGATGTGCGGAACTATTTTTCTGCTTTTCACGGATAAGGGAAATTTGTGCGTCAGATCGATCAGCCTGTCAAAGGAGACGCCAAGAGCAGGCATTTATCTGCCTGCTCCTGGCGTCCCTTTTGCCAAACCCGGCTAGTTTCTCATATTCCGCATCAGATGCAAAAGCTGATCCGCTTTCCTCTGTTCTTCCGGCGACATATTCTGTTTTAAAATCTCGATCACCATATCTGTTTCATTGGGAGTAAACTGAATCCCTTCTTTTTTGGCGTTATTCATAGCCCCCAAAATCATATTGGACATTTCCTTTGCGTTCCCGGATTTATTCTGGGCTGCAAACTGCATTAAAAATTTAATTTTCTCCGGAGAAATACCGGAATTATTTAAAAAATCATAATCCATATCAGCAACATTCCTTTCTATTCAGAATCTGGCGTATGCATAAACATATCATACGAAGAAAACATTTGAAAAGCGGTAAGCATCATATCAATGGAATCCTGTTCTGCCGGCGTGCAGAATTTTTTTATATCGTTTAATAGCTGCATCCGCTTTTCCGACGGGTCATCTGTGGAACACATACTCAAAGAGACAGGCTCTTCATTAAACAGGGATGCGACATTCCTTAATTCGAGAAATTTAACCATCAGGGCAAAATTTTTCTGGCTGGAACTATTGACATAGGGAATGACGGTTTTTAATATCTGGATGTTTCTGGACTGTGTTTCAATATCAAAGGTTGTAGGCGTATATTCTAATTGTTCCTGCTCCATAAAAATCCTTTTTTTATTAAGATATGAAGAGAGCAGAGAAGGTATGACAGAACGATAACAGAATTTTTGCATATATTGGTAAAAAGAGCAGCAGTAAAAGTACCAGTGCTGCTGAAAAAAAGGAGAAACAGAATGGGACGGCTGGTAATTAACGGGGAAGAGGTATATGAACTGGATGAAACATGTCTGAAGGAAAAAAGAGGGCAGAACAATCAGCTCCGTGACCGATACAGGTATGCAGAGCATCTGGAAGGGAATCAGGCATCTGCAGATCGGTTTGGGAATCTGTCCTATACAGCTGCGGACAGTTTCAATTCAAATAGGGATGATTAAAGAGCCTCCAATGCTTGTAACTGTGTCGTTTTTGATAAAAAAAGGGTCGTTTTTTTGTTGAAAATTCGAGCCAGAAAATCTATACTATATAGTATGGAATCACATAGGATAGTTGTATAACGCATACCGACTTGGAATAACAGCCGGATTTTGCGTTTTTAAGTATCTAAGTGAAGTAACCAGAAAGGAGAAGGAATATGAAGAAAAAACATGCAGAATTTTTGAAAAGAGCATTTGCCGGTATTCTGACCACTGCCCTGTGCATTTCGTCTCTTCCCTCAGACGGATTTCAGGCAGTTTGGGCGGGGACTCCTGCAGAGAGGGAGGATGCATCCCTGGTGTATTTTGTGGACTGCGGGGACTATGTTGTCAGTACGGTAAATGCCGGAGAGCAGTTTGGAACCCATAACAGCGTGACGGATCAGGCATATGGGGAAGACCCTGAGACCGGCTATGAATGGGGAATTGTAGACGGAGAGGAACTGGAGAATAAGTCAGGAGATAGTAATTTTGATAAGAATCCGGCAGCTCCGGATAAAGGAGGGGTGTACACGGCAAATACCTGGGCGTATGAATATCTTGACACTGCCCATAAAGACTATCCCCGGACAGAGACAAATCGCTATTCCAAGAATTTTACAGAGAAAGGAATTGAAGAACGGTTTATAGAATATGCTTTTGAACTGGAAAAGGGAACCTATGAAGTAACCGTAGGCTGTGCCAATCCCTGGAATTGTTCTAATTCTCCGGATGTAACGGCACAAGTTTCGGCGGAAGAGCCTGTGATGTTGGCAAAATCCCTGGCTGTTCCCCATAAAGAAACTGCAGAAGCTGTGGGTGTAGTATCTGTAGATGCAGACGACAGCCTTACAGTCAGGGTATCCGGAACCGGAAAGTCAAATGCGGCAGTAAATGTAGCCTATATTTTGATTCGTTCTATCAAAGCCGGAGAAACAGAAGATGAGAAAAAAGTCAGAAAAGACAAAGAAGCTTTGACGCTTCCGGAATCTGTAAAAGAGAACCTGACGCTGCCCACTGCGGGCGAAAACGGAAGTACGATCAGCTGGACAAGTTCAAAACCGGAGATTCTTTCTGCAGAAGGTGAGGTCAACAGGCCGGAAGGAGAGAATGTTACAGTTACGCTTACAGCCAGTATTTCCTGCGGTGAAGCAACAGACACCAGGGAATTTACGGTAACGGTACTTGCAGTAAAGGCGCCGACGCCAGCAGAGCGCCCGGACAGTTCCATTCTGTATTTTGTGGACTGCGGGGACTATGTGGTGGATACTGTCAGCAAAGGCGATCAGTTCGGAACCCATAACAGCGTGACGGATCAGGCATATGGAGAAGATCCGCAGACGGGATATACCTGGGGGATTGCAGATCAGGAAACAGAGCTGACAGGAAAGAATGTGACAAATGGCACACCAAAAGATACAGGTGGTGTAAATACTGCAAATACTTGGGCATATGAGTTTCTGGATGCGAAACAGGATTATGCGAAAACTGTTACGAACCGTTATACCAAAAACTTCTTTGAAAAAGGAATAACAGAGCGTTATCTGGATTACAAATTTGAACTGGAAAACGGCAGGTATGATGTAACTGTCTGCTGCGTAGATCCATGGAACTGCTCGAAAACGCCGAATGTCTACGCGAATTATGGCAAGGATTCACAGATAACCATCAAAGAGAAATTAAATGCATCCGCAAATGAAGCGGCGCGCAAGACAGTTGAAGTCACGGACGGGGAACTGACAATTAACCTGCGGGCAACTGGTGATGATAATAAAGCGATTAACCTTGCATATATCCTGATTACCACAGAAATGCCGCCGGAGAAAAAGGTACAGGCTGATTATGAAGCCCTTACGATAGATACGCAGGTAACATCTGATCTGCAGCTGATTACGGAAGGTGTAAATGGAAGCACGATTACATGGAACAGCTCGGATGAAGCTGTGATTTCCAAAACCGGTAAGGTGAACAGGCCTGCAGTGGGAGAAGCTGACGCGGAAGTTACACTGACAGCGGAGATATCCTGCGGTGAAGTTTCCAGGACAAAGATCTTTAAAGTAACGGTAACGGCGGTAAGTGATCTGGAAGATCTGCAGGAGTTTTCACTGGGAGATATTGAGCTTACAGATGATTACTATATCAATGTTACCAAAAAAGATGTTGCTTTTTTAAATGATTTTGATCCGGACAGGCTGCTGTACAATTTCCGCCTGACAGCAGGCTATACGGCAAATGAGATCAAAGACGGCAGATTTGATTTTAACCAGGATGGAAAATATGCTTCTTCTTCCTATTCCGGATGGGAAAACAGCCGGATTGCCGGACATACGCTGGGACATTATCTGGCAGCCGCCGCCCAGGGAGTTGCCGCCGGATATGGCAATGAAAAGGGATCGGATGGGCGTTCCCTGGCAGAGCGTCTGGAGTATCTGATTGACGAACTGAAAAACTGCCAGGATAAGCTTAAAACCGGATTTATATTTGGAGCAACCATGGCGGATGCAAATGACCCGGAACGGCAGTTTAACCTTTTAGAGCGGGGAGATACCAGAGATACCTGGGTACCCTGGTATACCATGCATAAAATTGTAAACGGCCTGGTGGAAACCTATAAATACACAAAGAATGAAACAGCTCTTACCGTTGCCGAAGCCTTAGGAGAGTGGATTTATAACAGAACCTCTAAATGGAACAGCAGCATACAGGCCAAGGTGCTTGGGGTTGAATACGGCGGTATGAATGACTGCCTCTATGAACTTTACAAATGTGCGAAAGCGGCAGATTATGCCAACGCTGCTCATTTTTCCGCAGCCGCCCACTGGTTTGATGAAGATAATCTGTTTGAGCTGGTTTTAGCCGGAACGCCAAATGCGTTAAACGGCCGCCATGCGAACTGTACGATTCCGAAATTTATCGGGGCGTTAAACCGTTACCGTGCATTAAAAGACGAACAGAACGTAGATAAATATCTGCAGTATGCGGAAAGCTTCTGGGCGCTGGTGGTAAATGATCATACGTATATTACCGGAGGAAACAGTGAGTGTGAATTTTTCGGCGCCGATAATATTCTGGACGCGGAACGCTCCCACTGTAACAATGAAACCTGTAACACCCACAATATGCTGAAACTGGCCAGGGAGTTATACCGCATTACCGGAGATAAAAAATACGCGGACTATTATGAAACCACATTTATCAATGCCATTATGGCTTCGGTCAATGAAGTGACCGGAATGACCACTTATTTCCAGCCGATGGCGACCGGATTCTTTAAGGTATACTGTGATCCGAATCTGGATACCAACTATTTCTGGTGCTGTACGGGAACCGGGCTTGAGAATTTTACTAAGCTGGGAGACAGTTTCTATTTCTATTCCGGCGATAAGCTGATTGTCAATGAATATACCAGTTCGTCTGTAAGCTGGAAGGAGAAAGGGATTGTACTGCAGCAGGTATCGGATATCCCAAATTCTGATAAAACAGTCTTTACCATAAGGACAGCAGATTTTACAGAAGGAGCGGGAGCATCAGACAGCGTCAAACTGGATCTGCGTTTCAGGGTTCCTGACTGGATTGCGGGCAGTCCTGTCGTAACATTAAATGGGACTGTAGTAGAAGCGGCAAGCAGCGGCGGATATCTTTCTTTGAACAGAAGTTTTCAGGATGGAGATACCATTGAACTGACGCTTCCTATGGGAATCAAAGCTTATACGCTTCCGGACAATGCCGGAAATGTTTATGGCTTTAAATACGGCCCGGTTGTCCTGGCGGCAGAACTTGGCACGGATAATAAGATGGATACCTATCAAATCGGCGTACAGTGTGAAGTATGTAAAACCAAGATCGTAAACGGATTAGAACGGACTTCCACAAATGGATATGGAAGCACTTCCAATCAGGGAACATTAAGTTCAGAAACATTAAATATCTTAGAGGATATTTCTGTAGAGAAATATATGGCAGATATAGAACAATATCTGGTAAAAGCAGACGATTCCCTGATCTTTACACTAAAAGGGACAGACTGGGGCGGAAAACAAGATCTGGTATTTACGCCATATTACAGGATTCACGATCAGCGGTACGGAATTTATTGGCTGTTTGCAAGGGGCAGCGCTGAGGAAATCAGAGAGCAGCTGCTGAAGAATAAAGCGGCAGGCCGGGATGCCAATGTTTATCTGGAAGGCATTGGAATCGGATACGGCGCCCAGACAGAGGGCAATGCAGAAAACTATCCGCATATTGAAGAAACCGGAACAGGATCTGTCGGAAAGATGGAAAATCTGACCCGCTATGCCAATGCTGGTGGAAGCTTCTCTTATCTGTTTAAAGTAGATAAGACAAAAACCAATTATATTACCTGCAAGTATTCACCGGAGGATAACGGCAAGACCATTGTGATCAAAGTCGGTGATATTGTAATTGCAGAAGATACTCTGAACTATGACGGGGACGAAGAGTTATACCAGAAGAAGTATGAGATTCCTGCAGCAGCAGTAGAAGCAGCGAAAGAATATGCGTATACGGATACGGATGGAAAAGAAAAGACAAAGGATGTTATCAGGATTTCCTTCAGCGGTCCGGACAACGCTCAGTCACCAGCGCTGCATGATTCTGCTTTTACCAGCACCAATTACAGCACAAATGCAGGAATTGCAGCTTTGAGTTCTAATGTCGGTTCCGTGACAAAGACAGATGAGTCCAGTTATCGTCTGGAAACTGGGAAAAATGTGCAGAAAATTCAGCTTAAAACGGATATTGCCGATACCTGGGGGTTGTTGTATATCAATGAAGAACTGACGGACGATACAAAGGCAAAAGAGATATTGCTGGATTCGGATGAAACAACAGTTGCGATTCGGGTATATGCGGAAGATCATGAAACAGCAAGAGATTATAGGCTTACGATTTCCAGATCATTGACCGATCAGCAAGTAGCCGACGCAGTAAAGAATCTGATCAATGCAATCGGAACCGTAAGCAATACCACAGAAAGCAAGAACAAGATTGATGCAGCCAGAAAAGCCTATCAGGTACTAAGTGAAGAACAGAAAAGTCTGATCGAAGCGTCTGTTTATAAAATTCTGACCGATGCGGAAGAAAGATATCAGGAACTTGTGCAGGATGAAAAGGCAGCGGATGGAGTAAAGAATCTGATCGATGCAATCGGAACGGTAAGCAATACCACAGAGAGCAAGGCAAAGATTGATGCAGCCAGAAAAGCATATGACGCACTGAGTACAGCGCAGAAGCAGCTGATAGCAGCAGATGTCTTAAAGAAGCTGACCGATGCGGAAAGCAGCTACCAGGAGTTTGTGGATGAAGCGGCCGCAGATACGGTAAAAGAACTGATCGATGCAATCGGAACGGTAAGCGATACCACAGAGAGCAAAGAAAAGATTGATGCAGCCAGAAAAGCATACGACGAACTGAGCGCAGCGCAGAAAAAGCTGATACCGGCAGATATTTTAAAGAAACTGACCGATGCGGAAGCCCGTTATAAAGAACTTACGAATGGAGCCGGAACAGCGGATGCAGATCAGAAAGCAGCAGATGCAGTCAAGAATCTGATCAACGCAATCGGAACCGTAAGCAATACCGCTGAGAGTAAATCTAAGATCGATGCAGCCAGAAAAGCGTACGATGCACTGAGCGCAGCGCAGAAACAGCTGATAGCAGCAGACGTTCTGAAAAAACTGACGGATGCGGAAGCCCGGTATAAAGAACTTGTGGGTGGAGCCGGAACACCTGGTGCGGATAAACCGGACAATGTCAAATCCTATGTGGGCAAAACAGTAACTGTAAAAAATTACAGATATAAGATTACAGGACAGAACAACAGCAAAAAGACAGGAACCGCCTCTTTTGCAGGTGTTACAGGTACGAAAAAGAAAGCGAAAACCATTACAGTGCCTGCAGGCATAAAATACAAAGGCATTACATTTACCGTTACCGCAGTCAATGCAAATGCATTCAAGGGCAATAAAAGGGTATCGAAAGTAATCATCGGCAAGAATGTCAAAACCATTGGCAAAAATGCCTTTTATAACTGTAAAAAGCTAAAGAATATCAGCTTTAAGGGTACAAAAGTCACTTCCATTGGCAAAGGAGCGTTCTTAAAAATTGCTTCCAGGCCAAATGTGACAGTTCCAAAGTCTGTGAAGAAAAAATATAAGAAGCTGCTGACGAAAAAGGTGATTACAACCAGGGCTAAAATAAAATAATTATAACTGACAAGGGAGGAAATCCGATATGGATTTCCTCCCTCGCTGTCAGGAGAGGCGCAAAGCCCGTCAGTGTTCCTGGGATTAGCAGAAGCTGTTGCCGCCGCAGCCGCCGCAGCAGAGCAGTAATAAGATGATCCAGATACAGCTGTTGCCGCCTTCGCAGCCGCCGCCGCAGTTTCCGCCAAAGAAACCGCCGCCGTTGCCGTTGCATAAGCACATCAGAACGATAAGCCAGAGAATAGAACCGCATCCTCCATCATTTCCACATCCACAGTTTGTTGCTGCTAAATCACTCATTTGAAATACCTCCATTTTGTTTGATTACACTGTATCATATGTGGAGGGCTTGTAAGTGTTTCCGGTGGACAAAATGAATTTTGCAAGAAAGCTTTTTTAGCAGATATTTCCTTGACAGGGCACTTCTGATTCGATACAATTACGCATGGATAAACAGAAAAAATAATGTAAATAAAACTTCAGGAGGATAAATTAATGGATAAAATTCAAATGACGACACCCCTTGTGGAAATGGACGGAGATGAAATGACGAGGATTTTATGGTCCATGATTAAAGAAGAGCTTCTTCTTCCATTTGTAGATTTAAAGACAGAATATTACGATCTTGGTTTGGAGTATCGGAATGAAACCGATGATCAGGTTACCATCGATTCCGCGAATGCAACCAAAAAATACGGCGTTGCCGTAAAATGCGCCACCATTACCCCGAATGCGGCCAGAATGGATGAATATCATTTAAAGGAAATGTGGAAAAGCCCCAACGGCACAATCCGTGCGATCTTAGACGGTACGGTATTCCGTGCGCCGATTATTGTAAAAGGCATTGAGCCGTGCGTCCGAAACTGGAAGAAACCGATTACCATTGCAAGACATGCGTATGGAGACGTTTACAAAGCGACAGAGATGAAGATCCCCGGAGCCGGAAAGGCAGAGCTGGTCTATACGGCAGAGGATGGAATGGAGACAAGAGAGCTTATTTTTGATTTTACCGGAGCGGGAATTATACAGGGGCAGCACAACCTCTGCGATTCCATTGAAAGCTTTGCGAGAAGCTGTTTTACCTATGCCCTGGATGTGAAACAGGATTTATGGTTTGCGACAAAGGATACCATTTCCAAAAAATACGATCATAGCTTTAAAGATATTTTCCAGGAAATTTTCGATGCGGAATTTAAAGAAGCGTTTGACGCGGCGGGCATTACGTATTTCTATACCTTAATCGACGATGCGGTTGCCCGTGTGATGAAATCAGAAGGCGGTTATATCTGGGCATGCAAGAATTACGATGGCGATGTTATGAGTGATATGATTTCTTCCGCTTTTGGTTCTCTTGCCATGATGACCTCCGTGTTGGTATCTCCGCAGGGATTTTATGAGTATGAAGCGGCGCATGGAACTGTTCAGCGTCACTATTACAAGCATCTGGCAGGTGAGGAAACATCCACAAACTCAGTCGCAACGATTTTTGCCTGGACAGGAGCACTCAGGAAACGTGGAGAGCTGGACCAGAATGAAGCGCTTATGGTATTCGCGGATAAATTGGAAAAAGCCTGCATTCAGACGATTGAAGAAGGCAAAATGACAAAAGATCTGGCGCTGATTACCTCCATTGAGAATCCGACTGTATTAAACAGCCAGGAGTTTATCCGGGCAATCCGCCAGACATTAGAGGGGAATTTATGATCGTATCCTGTCAGAACATTTCCAAATCTTTTGGAACAGATGAAATTTTAAAAAATGTGTCTTTTCATATCAATGAAAATGAAAAAACTGCGATAGTCGGCATCAACGGTGCGGGAAAGTCTACGCTGCTGAACATTATTATGCGTAAACTTTCCCCAGATGCCGGGGAGGCAGTCCTTTCCAAAAATACCTCAGTCGGATATCTGGCGCAGTATCAGGATATCTCCGGCGGACATACCATTTTTGAAGAAGTGCTTTCCGCCAGGGAGGAGTTGGTGCGGATGGAAGCTTCCCTGCGGGATATGGAACAGAATATGCCCCTTTTGGAAGGGGAAGAGCTGAACCGTCTCTTAGAACAGTATAACCGTCTGAACCACACATTTGAATTGCATGGCGGTTATGCGTACCGCAGTGAGGTAACAGGCATTATCCGGGGGCTTGGATTTACGGAAGAGGATTTTTCGCGTCCGCTTACAGAGCTTTCCGGGGGGCAGAAGACAAGAGTGTTTCTGGGAAAATTGCTGGTGTCCAAACCGGATTTGCTGATTTTAGACGAGCCTACTAACCATCTGGATATGTCTTCCATTGCATGGCTGGAGGCTTTTTTGTCGAATTATAAAGGCGCAGTATTAATTGTAAGCCACGATCGGTATTTTCTGGATAAAATCGTGACAAAAGTAGTAGAACTTGAGCACCATAAAGCCTCTGTTTTCCTGGGTAATTATTCGGATTACGCAGAAAAAAAAGCTGCGCTGCGGGCAAGCCAGTTAAAGGCATGGTACAACCAGCAGCGGGAGATTAAGCATCAGGAGGAAGTAATTGCAAAGTTAAAATCCTTTAACCGGGAGAAATCCATCCGGCGGGCGGAGAGCCGGGAAAAGATGCTGAATAAAATTGACCGCATAGAAAAGCCCACAGAGGAACATACGGATATGAAAATCCGTTTTGAGCCAAATATTGCAAGTGGCAATGATGTGATGCAGGTGGAAGAACTGGCCAAATCGTTTGGTAGCAATCATCTGTTTTCGGGAATTTCTTTTGAAATCAAACGCGGGGAGCGGGTGGCTCTGATTGGAGATAACGGAGTCGGAAAGACGACGATGTTAAAGATTATCAATGAAATGATTCCGTTTGATGCAGGGAGAATTACGCTGGGAACCAATGTCAATATAGCCTATTACGATCAGGAGCATCAGGTGCTTTCGGATGAAAAAACGCTGTTTGAAGAGATTTCAGACGCCTGTCCGAATTTTACCAATACCCAAGTGAGAAATGTCCTGGCAGCTTTTTTATTTACCGATGATGATGTGTTTAAAAAAGTCGGCGATATCAGCGGCGGCGAAAAAGGCCGGGTGTCTCTGGCCAAATTAATGCTGTCTGAAGCGAATTTTCTGATTCTCGACGAGCCGACGAACCATTTGGATATTACGTCAAAAGAGATACTTGAATCTGCCCTGAACCAATATACCGGGACGGTGCTGTTTGTTTCCCATGACCGATATTTTATCAATAAAACAGCGACTAGAATTATGGATCTGACAGAACAGACAATTGTAAATTATGTTGGAAATTATGATTATTACCTGGAAAAGCACGATGTGCAGATGCGGACTATTGCGCCTGCCGCCGCAGCTTCCATAAAAACAGAACGCAAAAACGAATCCGCAAAGCTGGACTGGAAGCAGAAAAAAGAGGAGCAGGCAAAGCAGCGCAAAAAGGCGGCTGCGCTGAAACGGACAGAGGATGAAATTGCAGAAAAGGAAGCGCTTATGCAGGCATTAAACGAAGAAATGAATCAGCCGGAAGTAGCGACCAATTCGGCAAGGCTGTCTGAAATACATGGACAAATGGTAGAACTGGAAGAGGCGCTTGAAGGGTTGTATGAGGCCTGGGAAACGCTCGCAGAAGAAGAGTAGTATTGAAAAGAGCGCAGTATCTGTTGATTGGAACCGGGCAATTACGCAAATGATAGAAGGCAGCTGTCCTTTGCCGCAAGGCAACTGTAAGGGATGGCTGCCATCTTTTGCTTTAGGTATCGGCTTATTGCCAGTCAGAGGAGCGATTGGCGTGGGTGTGAAAAGTAACCGGGCTTTTTGCTGCGAAAAAACCGCCTCCTGCAGTAATTGACAGTATCCATGAAAATTACTATAATAATTTCAGGATGCACAATCAATGGAGGTATGCAGATTGGAACGAGAAATTTCACAGGCGGTCATACGCAGAATGCCAAGGTATTACAGATATCTGGGTGAATTGATAGATGCCGGGGCAGAACGGATTTCATCAAATGATTTAAGCTCCCGCATGAATGTAACGGCGTCCCAGATACGCCAGGATTTAAATAATTTTGGCGGGTTCGGGCAGCAGGGATACGGTTATAATGTAAAATATCTATATGAAGAAATTGGCAAAATATTAGGACTGAATGAGAAGCATCATATGATTATTGTAGGTGCAGGCAACCTTGGCCAGGCATTGGCAAATTATGTAGAATTTGAAAAATTTGGCTTTGCGATTATCGGCCTGTTTGATGTAGAACCAGATTTAAAGGGGCATTCTGTCCGGGGAATCAGGGTATATATGATGGATGAACTGGAAGCTTTTATAAAAGCGCATTCGGTTGATATTGCTGCGCTGACCATTCCAAAATCCAGGGCGGATATGATTGCAAACCGTCTGGTAGAACTTGGAATTACGGCTATCTGGAATTTTGCCAATGTGGATCTGGAACTTGCAGACAAGGAAGTGGTCGTGGAAAACGTACATCTTTCGGATAGCCTGATGCAGTTATCTTATAATATTAAAAAGCAGGTAACATAGTATTCCGAATTTTGGGAACAATCATCACAATACGGTTGAAGATCAGAACAGGCACAGAGGCAGGAGGAAGCATAACATGGATTATCTGGTAAACAGCTCTGAAATGAAGCAGTGCGATAAAAATACAATCGAATATTATGGAGTTCCGTCACTTGTTTTAATGGAACGGGCGGCACTGGCTGTTTTTGGGGAACTGACGGCCCGTTTTGAAAAAATATCCGGTGAAATTCTGATCCTCTGCGGGATTGGGAATAATGGCGGAGACGGATTTGCACTGGCACGGCTTTTGCATCTGGCAGGCTATCAGATAAAGTTCCTTTGCCCGATGAAGAAAGAAAAGATGACTCCGGAGGCAAAAGCACAGTACGATATGGCTTTAAACTATGGGGTTCCGGAAATATCAGATAGTTCCGAAATGATACAGACGGAATATGCCGTTATTGCGGATGCGCTGTTTGGCATCGGATTATCCCGTGATATCGAAGGCAGTTTAAAGGAACTGATTGCCATTTTGAATCAGAAACAAGCTTATAAAATTGCGGTTGATATTTCTTCCGGTATTTCAGCAGATACGGGAGAAGCGCTTGGAACGGCTTTTCGTGCAGATCTTACGGTGACGTTCGGGTTTGCCAAAATCGGTCAGCTGCTGTATCCGGGAGCAGAATATACCGGGGAATTGTTAGTTGCGGATATAGGAATTGATCGGTACAGTTTTCTGGGAAAGCTGCCTTTTGGCGCGTTTTTGAATAAGGACAGTGCGAAAGAATTTCTTCCCGGGCGGTATCCGCGCACGAATAAAGGCAGCTATGGAAAAGTCCTGGTGATCGCAGGTTCAAAGAATATGGCCGGCGCTGCGTATTTTGCGGCAAAAGCGGCATATTACAGCGGATGCGGCCTGGTGCGGATTCTGACTGCGGAAGAAAACCGGAATATCCTGTTATCAAAGCTTCCGGAATCCATTCTGACGACGTATGATACGCGGGCAAAAGATGTAACTGTATTGATGGAACAATTAGAGGAGTGTGTCAACTGGGCGGATGCCGTTTTGATTGGACCTGGTATTTCAGATTCTCCCGCAGCCCGGATGCTGGTAGCCAGGATGCTGCGGTATGATACGAAAAAGGTCGTATACGATGCCGATGCGCTGAATATCCTTTCCCAGGATAAAATTCTGTTAGAGCAGGGCAAAGAACATCCTGCGAACGGACGGATTGTGACGCCGCATCTGGGTGAAATGAGCCGTCTGTGCGGCAGCAGTATTGCAAAGATTCAGGGAAATCTGCTGCAGACAGCAAAGGCATTTGCCAGGGAATATCAGTCTGTCTGTGTTTTAAAGGATGCCAGAACGGTAATTGGAATGCCGGACGGCAGGTTTTATATCAATACCACAGGAAATAACGGTATGGCGACCGGAGGAAGCGGAGATGTGCTGGCAGGCTTTATGACCGGATTTCTGGCGCAGGGTATTTCCTGTGAAAGAGCGGCGGCGCTGGCTGTTTATCTCCATGGAACAGCAGGCGATCTGGCAAAGCGCCAGAAAGGCGCCCACAGTATGCTGGCTTCGGATATATTAGAACTGCTGCCGGAGGCGATCTTAGAACTGTAGGAATATAACAGTTCAGGCAGGCCTGCGCATTTACTGCGCTGGCCGTACCAAAACATAGAGCCTGGATGCCGTAACAGTGAAGGTATCTGAACTGTTCCGTTGGGATAAATGGAAGAATGGAGGAATCCTTGCATGCAAAAGGAATACAACAGGGTTTACGCAAAAATTAATCTGGACGCCATTGCCTGGAATCTGAAATCCATAGAAGAAAAAATTCCGGAAAACACCCGGATTATTGCAGTAATAAAAGCAGACGGATATGGTCACGGCGCTGTAATCATTGCAAAAGAAATCGAAGAATCGGATCGGATTTTTGGCTTTGCGGTTGCGACGGCAGAAGAGGCTTTTTCTTTAAGAAGAAATGGAATCCAAAAACCAATTCTGATTTTGGGCTATACGTTTGAACCAGACTATTTTGAATTGATCAGACAGGAGATACGCCCGACTGTGTATTCTTATGAAATGGCAGAAGCATTTTCCAAAGCAGCCAAAACCTGCGGCAAAAAGGCGTATCTTCATATCAAGATTGATACCGGAATGGGTCGGATTGGCTATCAGGCAACCGAAGAATCTGCGGATGAAATCGTTCAAATTGCCGCGCTTCCCAGTATTGTGCCAGAAGGAATTTTTACCCATTTTGCCAGAGCCGACGAACAGGATAAAACGGCTGCGTATGAGCAGTACAGGAAGTTTTTATCTATGATAAAGCTGTTAGAAGAAAGACGGCTGGAAATTCCTCTGAAACATATTGCAAACAGCGCGGGCATTGCAGAACTGGGAGAAGCAGCTATGGATCTTGTCCGGGCCGGAATTATTCTCTACGGGCTATGGCCTTCCGAAGAAGTGAGTAAAAATGCGATTTCTTTAAGGCCTGTTATGGAGATAAAAAGTAAAATTATACATATCAAAACGTTAGAAGCAGGAAGCTGTATCAGCTATGGCGGCACATACTGCTTAAAAGAGCCGCGGAGGATTGCGACGATTCCTGTTGGATACGGAGACGGCTACCCAAGAGGACTTTCCAGCAAAGGATATGTGCTGGTTCACGGAATGGCAGCCCCGATTCTGGGACGCGTATGTATGGATCAGTTTATGGTGGATGTGACTGAGATTCCGGACGTCAAGCTTCTTGATTCGGTAACGCTTCTGGGGAAGGATGGCGCGGGCACAATTACCATGGAAGAACTTGGCGCTTTGTCCGGCCGCTTCAACTATGAATTTGCCTGTGATATTGGAAAACGGGTTCCCAGAATTTTTTATAAAAATAACCAGCCCTATGCCAGGAAAGATTATTTTGACGAATAGGTGAATAGAATGGGGAAAACCGGAAATACTCTTCCTATCAAAATAAAGATATGGAGTGAGTAGATTATGGCGATTCACAGAGGAGATATTTATTACGCAGATCTTCGCCCGGTGGTTGGATCGGAACAGGGCGGCGTACGTCCGGTACTGATTGTGCAAAACGATGTGGGAAACAGGCATTCCCCGACGGTTATCTGCGCTGCCATTACATCGCAGCAGCATAAGGCCAAACTGCCGACCCATGTGGAGCTTGACAGCGACAAATACGACATGGTGAAGGATTCTGTGATTTTACTGGAACAGCTTCGTACAATCGATAAAAAGAGATTAAAGGACAAAGTGTGTCATTTAGACAGCAGTATGCTGTTTAAAGTGGACAAAGCCCTGGAAGTAAGCCTTGAATTGCTTACATAACATAAAACTTGACGAATGTGCCGGATAATGGTATATTTCAAATGTTTGTAATGATTCTGAAATAGAACGTAATGCAATATTAAAGGAGAATTGAAAAAGATGGACGATGGAGCGGGGCCTCAAATAGGCCTGATCATTTTGTTGCTATTGGTAGTACTGCATGTTGTATTGTATGGATTTCTGGCAGCATTGTCAGGCCTGAACGGGAGTAATCTGGAGAAACAGGCAAAAGAAGGAGATAAAAACGCGTCTTTGCTGCGGCGGCTTTGGAAAAAGCCGGCTGGCAGCGTACATAATCTGCAGTTTTTTGTGACAGGCTTTCATCTTTTTGCCGGCGCTTATGTGATTGCAGGGTACAAAGAACCGGTGAAGCTTATCCTGCTGCTTGTATACTGGGCGGTTCTTCTTATGATTGGCGTCTATGCCCCGGCTAAAATTGGGGGCGCCAAAGCAGAAGCCTGGGGATTTGGCCTTTGCAGGCTGATGTCCGTGCTTATGGTCGTTGGGTTTCCATTTGTCAGGTGCTTAGAGCTGACAGCAGATTTAGTTGTCCGGATTTTTGGAGTCGATCCCGGCGGAAATTCCGGAGATTTGACAGAGGAAGAAATTATGTCTGTGGTAAACGAAGGGCATGAGCAGGGCGTTTTGTTAGCCAGCGAAGCGGAAATGATCCACAATATTTTTGAATTTGGGGACAAAGAGGCCAAGGATATTATGACGCACAGAAAGAATATCCTTGCCTTAGATGGGACGGCGACCTTTGCAGAGGCCATGGAATATATGAAAGAACGCGGCAATTCCCGTTTCCCGGTTTACATAGACGATATTGACAACATTATCGGCGTGCTGCATATCAAAGAAGCATTGAAGTACTGCACCAGCCAGGATTACTACAGCCAGCCGATCCGCGAGATGAAGGATTTGATCTGGAGCGTGGATTTTATTCCTGAGACAAGGAATATCAGCGCATTATTTAAAGAAATGCAGGCTAAAAAGACCCAGATGGCAGTTGTAGTCGATGAATATGGCCAGACGGCAGGCATTGTCGCGATGGAGGATATTTTAGAAGAAATCGTAGGAAATATTTTAGACGAACACGATGAATACGAAGAGATGATTTTAAAACAGCCGGATGGAAGCTTCCTGATGGATGGGATGGCGGATTTTGAAGATGTCATCCGCTCGCTTTCTGTTACTGTGGAGGAAGAAGACAGCTATGAGACGTTAAACGGATTTTTGATTTCGCGAATTGATAAAATTCCGGATGAAGATGACCGCATCAGTGTGGAAGCCTATGGATATTGTTTTAAAATCCTTTCCGTTGAAAACAAGATGATTAAAAAAGTTTCTGCTGCAAAACTGTTACATTTCACACCCACGCCAGTCGCTCCGCTGACTGGCGATGGGCCGATACGAAAAGCAACGCAAAACTTTTAAATGAAGAAGGAGCTTTCGATAGTTCTTGTCAGAAGCCGGAAATAATGGTAGAATAAAGAAAACAAGGAGGAATTATTATGTCAGGACATTCCAAGTTTGCCAACATCAAACACAAGAAAGAGAAGAATGATAAGGCAAAGGGCAAGATATTTACAATTATTGGCAGGGAGATCGCGATTGCAGTCAAAGAAGGCGGACCAGATCCTGCGAATAACAGTAAGTTAAGGGATGTTATTTCTAAAGCCAAATCCAACAATATGCCCAATGACACCATTGAGCGCGGCATTAAGAAAGCAGCCGGAGATATGGGCGGAGTCAACTACGAGCAGGTTACATATGAAGGGTACGGCCCTTCCGGTACGGCGATTATCGTAAAAGCGCTGACCGATAATAAGAACCGGACTGCAGCAAATGTACGCAATGCTTTTACAAAAGGATACGGCAGCATCGGGACACAGGGCTGTGTATCGTATATGTTTGATGAAAAAGGGCAGATTATTGTTGCGAAAGAAGACTGTGAAATGGATGCGGACGATCTGATGATGCTTGCATTGGACGCAGGCGCGGATGATTTCGCAGAAGAAGAGGACAGCTTTGAGATTTTGACATCACCGGAGAGTTTTTCTGCAGTGCGGGATACGTTGGAACAGGAGAAGATCCCTATGGCCAATGCAGAAGTGACGATGCTTCCTCAGACATATGTTACATTGTCCGAAGAGGCGGATCTGAATAATATCCAGAAGATTCTGGATCTGCTGGATGAAGATGACGATGTGCAGGAAGTATTCCATAATTGGGATGAATAAAACAGGAGAGATACTATGAGTACAAACTACAGGCCGGACACGATATGTATCCAGGCAGGCTGGAAGCCGGGGAAAGGCGAACCAAGAGTACTGCCGATTTATCAGAGTACAACATTTAAGTATGAGAACAGCGATCAGATGGGCAGGCTGTTTGATTTAGAGGATGCCGGATATTTTTACACAAGGCTGCAGAATCCTACGAATGATATGGTAGCGGCGAAGATTACGGAATTAGAGGGCGGCGTCGCTGGTATGCTGACTTCTTCCGGGCAGGCGGCGAATTATTATGCTGTTTTTAATATCTGCGAAGCAGGCGATCATTTCATCTGCACCAATGCAATCTACGGCGGCACCTATAATCTCTTTGGCACGACGATGAAAAAACAGGGGATTTCCTGTACGTTTATCAGCCCGGAAGCTTCCGATGGAGAGCTGGAAGCGGCATTTCTGCCAAACACCAAAGCAGTATTTGCAGAGACAGTATCCAACCCTTCTTTAGTAGTTCTGGATATCGAACGATTTGCAGGGATTGCCCATCGCCACGGCGTTCCCTTGATTGTTGACAATACATTTCCAACGCCGATTAACTGCAGGCCGTTTGCGTGGGGCGCGGACATCGTTACCCATTCTACGACGAAATATATGGACGGCCATGCAATGAGCGTAGGCGGCGCGATTATTGATTCCGGCAATTTTGACTGGATGGCGCATAAGGATAAGTTTCCGGGGCTTACAACGCCGGATGAATCTTATCATGGAATTATATATGCGGAAAAATTTGGCAAGATGGCTTATATTCAGAAAGCAACGGCACAGCTTATGCGTGATTTGGGGTCCATTCAGTCTCCGCAGAATGCATTTTTGTTAAATGTAGGATTAGAGACGCTGCATTTGCGTATGCCAAGGCATTGTGAGAATGCGCTTAAGGTTGCGAAGTATCTGCAAAGCCATGAAAAGATCGCATGGGTCAATTATGCGGGTCTTGAGGATAATAAATACCATGCCTTAGCAGAGAAATATATGCCGAATGGAACCTGCGGCGTGATTTCTTTTGGATTAAAGGGCGGAAGGGATATATCCATTCAGTTTATGGATAAACTGAAATTAGCTGCCATTGTTACTCATGTAGCAGACGCGAGGACCTGCGTACTGCATCCGGCCAGCCATACGCACCGTCAGATGACGGATGAACAGCTGAGAGAAGCAGGCGTACAGCCGGATTTGATTCGTTTTTCTGTAGGCATTGAACATGCCGAAGATATTATTGCCGATCTAAAACAGGCATTGGCAACCGTTTAAAAAAAGGAGGGGTTTTACATGAAACGAATACTTTTTGCAGCATCAGAGTGCGTGCCATTTATTAAAACTGGTGGTCTTGCTGATGTGTGCGGCGCATTACCGAAGGAATTTTCAAAGGATGAATGGGATGTCAGGGTGGTACTCCCGAATTACAGCTGCATTCCGCAGCATTTCAGAGATCAGTTCCAATATGTTACGCATTTTTATATGGATGCTGGCAGGTATATCAAAGACAAATATGTTGGAGTGCTAAAATACGAACTGGATGGGATTACATACTACTTTATTGACAATGAAGAGTATTTCAACTGTTTCCAGCCATACGGGAATATTCGCTATGATATTGAGAAGTTCTGCTTTTTTGATAAGGCTGTGTTGTCCATACTGCCGCATATCAATTTTAAGCCGGAATTGATTCACTGCCATGACTGGGAGACAGGATTTATTCCGGTATATCTGAAAAATGAGTTCAGCGCTGACGCATTTTTCTGGGGAATTAAAACCATTATGACGATTCACAACCTGAAATTCCAGGGTGTATGGGATATCCAGACAATGCGGGGACTGACCGGATTTGCGAACGGCCTGTTTGTACCAGATAAGTTAGAGTACAAGAAAGACGCGAATATGTTAAAAGGCGGTCTGGTGTATGCGGATTATATTACAACCGTAAGCGATACCTATGCCAATGAAATTCAGACCGGAGAATATGGAGAAGGGTTAGACGGTCTGCTTTCCGCAAGGCATTTTGATATGCAGGGAATTGTAAACGGCATTGATTATGAGGTTTATAATCCTGAGACCGATCCCAAAATTTATACCAACTACAACAAAGATAATTACCGGCAGAAAAAGAGCCAGAACAAGCTGAAACTGCAGCAGGATCTGGGACTTGCCGTAGATAAGAAGAAGTATATGATCGGCCTGATCTCCCGTCTGACGGATCAGAAGGGACTTGATTTGATCAATTATATGATGGATTATATTGCGGATGAATTTACACAGTTTGTGATCATTGGAACGGGCGATGTACGCTATGAGAATATGTTCCGCCATTACGCGTGGAAATATCCGGATCGTATTTCTGCCAATATCTGTTATTCCGATGATCTGGCGCACAAATTATATGCGTCGGCGGACGCATTTTTGATGCCGTCCCGATTTGAACCCTGCGGCCTGACGCAGCTGATTTCTTTCCGTTATGGAACTGTTCCGATTGTCAGGGAAACCGGAGGGCTCAAGGATACGGTAATGCCCTTTAATGAATATGACAATACAGGCGAAGGTTTCTCCTTCCAGAATTATAACGCGGATGAGATGCTGGGCGTTATTAATTATTCAAAACATATTTTCTTTGACCGGAAGCGCCAGTGGAACCAGATGGTAGACCGGGGCATGGAAAAAGATTATTCCTGGAAATCTTCCAAGGAGAAATATCAGAATCTCTATAATTATCTGATGGGGTACTAAAACGTATAAAAGCAGGAAATATGGTTATACTACACAAAAAAGGAGGGTCACCGTACCCTCTGTTTTTGTGAGGTAAAAGCATGAGTGATACAAATAAGCAAGACGAACAGAATATGGATATGGAACATATCAAAGAATATGGCCAGGCGGTTCTGACAAATCCCAAAACAAATCATAATATTCATCTGCTCAATGTAATTGGGGAGATTGAAGGCCATGAATGCCTTCCTTCCACAACGAAAACGACGAAATATGAACATGTGCTTCCACAGCTTGCAGTGATTGAAGACAGTGAAAAAGTGGATGGGCTTCTGTTGATTCTGAATACGGTGGGAGGGGATGTGGAAAGCGGCCTTGCGATTGCGGAGATGGTGGCGTCTTTAAATAAGCCGTCTGTTTCTCTGGTACTTGGCGGTTCTCATTCGATTGGCGTGCCATTGGCGGTTTCTACGGATTACTCGTTTATTGTTCCGAGTGGGACGATGGTGATTCATCCGGTTCGTATGAGCGGGACAGTGATTGGCGCAAAGCAGACATATGATTATTTCAAGCAGATGCAGAATCGGATTCTGCGGTTTATTGAAAGCCATTCGAGGGCAAAGCAGGGTCGGCTTGAAGAGATGATGATGAATACGGATATGATGTCGAAGGATTTGGGGACGATACTGGTAGGAGAAGAGGCGGTGCAGGAAGGGCTGATTGATGAGGTTGGGGGGATTCATGAGGCGGTAAGTAAGCTGCATGAGATGATTGGGGAGAAGGATGTTTCATAGGATTGGTATGTAAGGGGGGATTTTGGCAGAGGGACGCTCAGACCGGGCATCTGTCTGCCTTCTGACGCGCTTCCGCTCTAACCCCTTTCGGGATACTTTTATGCCTTGCGGCAATAATATGGTAAAAAATTGTGAATGGCTGATTAGTAGATTTATTAAATAGTATGAAATTTTGAAAAAATATTAAGAAAATTAAGATATGAACAAGATAATGACATTTCATCTAAAATATGGTAGACTTGAAAAAGATTAAATTTACAACAGGAGGAAGGCAGATATGTCGTTATTGGAAGCGATTCTCATGGGGGTTATTCAAGGAGTAACAGAGTTTTTACCGGTGAGCAGTTCTGGGCATCTGGCGCTTTTTAAGATTCTGTTTCATGTGGAGACAGAGACTGGCATGCTGTTTGATGTGCTGCTGCATTTGGGGACTTTGCTTGCAGTATTAGCAGTGTTTTATAAGGATATTTTCCGGATGATCCGGGAGGGGGTTGCAATTATTGGGGATTTTTTCAAAGATGTGGGAATTTTTGCGGGTAATTTTGTGATGAAAAAAGATGAACCCTATTACAGGCTGGTGGACAACAGTTACCGCAAGTTTGTTATGCTTGTGGTTGTATCTACGATTCCTACGGGGATTATTGGGTATATAGGGGCTGATGTGGTGGAAGCGGCTTCCGGGGTTTTGCTGGCGCCGGGGATTTGCCTTGTGTTGACGGCGGTGCTGTTGGTGATATCGGATTATGTGGCGGACGGTACAAAAATGCCCAGGAATGTTACCTATTCGAATGCTTTTTTTATCGGTATCTGCCAGGGATTTGCGACGCTGCCAGGGCTTTCAAGATCCGGGACTACCATTTCAGTTTGTCTGCTTAGCAAATTTAATCGTAAATTTGCAGTGAAATATTCTTTTATTATGTCGATTCCGGCGATTCTTGGCGCGGTGGTTTTGAAGCTTACGGAGCTTTCCGATATTAAAGTGACGGCTTCTGAGATTGGCTGCTATGCGGCTGGGGTTGCATGTTCAGCGATTGTGGGTTATATCTGCATCAAAACAATGCTTGTAGTAGTAAAGAAAAAAAAGTTTACATATTTTGCAATCTATTGCCTGTTTGTTGGGATTATTTCCATTGTCGGGCATTTTGTTGTGAAGTTATAAGATAGACGAAATGTCCGGAGGACATAGATAATAGATATAGGAGGAAATTATGGCAGCCAGCAGGAAAAAAACTTCAAACAGAAGAAGAAAAAAGAAGGCGGCGGCAAAGCGCCAGGGGCTTTCTTTTGAAAGTGAAATAGCTCTCTGGATTTTACTGGCGGTATCTGTTCTGCTGTTTGTCAGCAATTTTGGGATTGGAGGAAAAATCGGAAACGGGGCCAGTACTCTGCTTTTTGGTTTGTTTGGATGGATGGCATATGTGTTTCCGATTATTCTGTTTGTGGGAGCCTGTTTTTTGATTTCTAACAGGAAAAATCAGTTTGCAGTGTTTAAGTTTACCGCTAGTATTCTGCTGTTCTGTGCGTTCTGCATGTTTCTGCAGCTTCTGGTAGAGGATAAGAATGTCGTGACGGTGCAGTCTTTAAAGAATGCTTATACATATTCTTCCACATATCGAAAAGGGGGTGGTATCGCAGGCGGATTGCTGGTCTGGCTGTGTGTACCGAATTTCGGGACGTTTGCATCGTATGTGATTGCTGTTGTTGTGATGATTATATCGCTTGTGCTGATTACAGAACGATCGTTTCTGCTTGGTATGAAGCGGGGCGGGCAGAAAATTTATGAATCTGCCAGAGAGGACGCCATACGTTATCATGACAGAAGAGTGCAGCGCATGGATAAAAAGGCGCGCCGTATGGATAAAAAAGTGCGCGGCGTTTCGTTAGATACCCGGATTAAGGATAAGAAAAAGCCTTCCGGAGATGAAGTAAGCGAGATTTCTGCAGAAGTGTTTTCGGATTTTCCGGAGATAGAAGAAAAAGGATTAGAGAAAGAGGTTCTGCCGGATATTTTTATAGAACCGGTAGATGATGGCCAGAAACTGACGGGAGACGGGGTAGAGTATGAAGATGCGCCAATGTTAGAAGAGCTGTTATCCGATGTCAGTGGCATGGTAGAACCAGTGGGAGAAGAACCAAAGCTGAAACGGAAGAGCCCGAAGAGACAGCAGAAAGAAGCAGAGCAGCCGTCAGAGGAAATTGTGCCGGATTTCAGCCGGAAACCAGAATATTATGTTCCGCCCGTCTCGCTTTTAAAGCCGGGCGACTCCAAGGCAACCGGAGATTCTAAGACACATCTGCGGGCGACAGCAAATAAACTGCAGCAGACACTGAAAAATTTTGGCGTAAATGTGACCATTACCAATATCAGCAGCGGGCCTTCTGTGACACGATATGAAATTCAGCCGGAACTGGGGGTAAAGGTCAGTAAGATTGTGAATTTGACGGATGATATCAAGCTGAATCTGGCAGCGGCGGATATCCGTATGGAGGCGCCGATTCCAGGAAAAGCAGCGATAGGGATTGAGATTCCGAATAAAGAGAATGTAACGGTGATGTTCCGTGATCTGATTGAATCGGAAGAATTTAAACAGAATGCGTCTGCTATTGCGTTTGCAGCCGGAAAGGATATTGCGGGACAGGTGATTGTGGCGGATATTGCCAAAATGCCGCATTTGCTGATTGCAGGCGCAACTGGTTCCGGAAAATCTGTCTGTATCAATACGATTATTATGAGTATTTTATATAAGGCGCATCCGGATGATGTAAAGCTGATTATGGTAGATCCAAAGGTTGTGGAGCTAAGCGTGTATAATGGCATTCCGCATCTGATGATTCCGGTAGTGACAGATCCCAAGAAAGCGGCAGGCGCCCTGAACTGGGCGGTTGCGGAAATGGATGACCGCTACCATAGATTTGCAGACTACGGCGTGCGGGATTTGAAAGGATACAATGCCAAACTGGAATCCGTTTCTGCCTTAGAAGGAGAAGAAAAACCGGAAAAACTGCCGCAGATAGTGATTATTGTAGATGAGCTTGCGGATTTGATGATGGTAGCTTCTCATGAAGTGGAAAACTCTATCTGCCGTCTTGCGCAGCTGGCAAGAGCGGCCGGTATTCATCTGATTATTGCAACCCAGCGCCCTTCCGTCAATGTTATTACCGGGCTGATTAAAGCCAATATGCCTTCCCGTGTGGCGTTTGCGGTAACTTCCGGCGTGGATTCGAGAACGATTCTGGATATGGTTGGCGCGGAGAAACTGCTTGGAAAGGGGGATATGCTGTTTTTCCCACAGGGATATCAGAAGCCGCTCAGGGTACAGGGCGCTTTTGTTTCAGATAAGGAAGTGTCAGATGTGGTAGAGTTTTTGAAACAGAACAACGGTTCCGTGCAGTATAATGCTTCCGTACAGGAGAAAATGGAGCAGGCCGAAAACAGCACGGTATCCATTTCAGACGGGGCACAGGCTTCGGATGACAGAGACGCCCTGTTTTGGGATGTCGGCAGGTTTTTGATAGAAAGTGAAAAAGGCTCCATCGGCGCCATTCAGCGTAAATTCAAAGTCGGATTTAACCGGGCGGCGCGTATTATGGATCAGCTGGCTGAAGTTGGTCTGGTGGGGCCGGAAGAAGGGACAAAGCCCAGAAAAGTGCTGATGTCTCTGGAAGAATTTGAGCAATGTTTGTAACTGTCAGGCTGTGATACTTGGCTTTAGATTTATCTGACGCTTTGTATAGTATCAGTAAGATTAGGAGGATGAGAACATGAAAACAGATATTCAAATTGCACAGGAAGCAAAATTAGCGCCGATTCAGGAGGTTGCGGCAAAATTGGACATCCCGGCGGAAGATTTGGAATTCTATGGCAAGTATAAGGCAAAATTATCGGATGAACTTCTGCAGAGAACAGCGGGAAACCCGGATGGCAAGCTGGTGCTTGTAACGGCGATCAATCCGACGCCCGCCGGGGAAGGAAAGACGACGACTAGCATTGGACTGGGACAGGCATTTGGGCGTCTGGGAAAAAAAGCAGTGCTTGCGCTGCGGGAGCCGTCGCTTGGCCCCTGTTTTGGCATTAAAGGAGGCGCGGCAGGCGGCGGTTATGCCCAGGTGGTTCCGATGGAGGATTTGAATCTGCATTTTACCGGAGATTTCCATGCGATTACTTCCGCGAACAATTTGCTGGCGGCATTGCTGGATAACCATATTCAGCAGGGCAATGAACTGAATATCGATCCCAGACAGATTGTATGGAAGCGCTGCCTGGATATGAATGACCGGGCGCTGCGGAATATTGTAGTGGGGCTTGGCAGTAAGATGGACGGAATGGTGAGGGAAGATCACTTTGTAATTACCGTAGCATCTGAAATTATGGCAATTCTCTGTCTGGCGGATGATATCGAGGATTTGAAAAAACGTCTTTCTGGAATTATTGTTGCCTATACGTTTCACGGGGAACCGGTAACGGCGGAAGATTTACATGCTGCCGGGGCAATGACGGCATTGTTAAAAGATGCGATGAAGCCGAACCTGATTCAGACTTTAGAGCATACGCCGGCGATTGTCCATGGCGGGCCATTTGCCAATATTGCCCATGGATGCAATAGTGTAAAGGCCACGAGAGCAGGTCTGAAACTTGCCGATATCGTAGTGACGGAGGCTGGTTTTGGCGCGGATTTAGGAGCGGAGAAGTTTTTTGATATCAAATGCCGTAAAGCGGGCTTAAAGCCGGACTGTGTTGTCCTGGTAGCGACAGTGCGGGCATTGAAATACAACGGCGGCGTGCCCAAAAACGAGCTTTCCGCAGAGAATTTGAAAGCTTTGCAAAAAGGAATTGTCAATCTGGAAAAACATATTGAAAATCTGCAGAAATACCAGGTGCCGATTGTGGTAACGCTCAATTCATTTGTTACAGATACAAAGGCGGAAACGGATTTTGTGGAACAGTTCTGTAAAGAGCGCGGCTGTGAATTTGCATTATCCAAAGTATGGGAGTCGGGTTCCGAAGGCGGCATAGAGCTTGCCAGGAAAGTTCTTGCTACATTAGAGCAGAAGGAAAGCCATTTTCAGGTGTTATATCCGGATGAAGCGGGGCTCGAAGATAAAATTGAGACAATTGCAAAAGAGATTTACGGCGCTGACGGCGTTACATACAGTCCGGCGGCCAAAAAAGAACTGCAGCGGATTACAAAGCTTGGCATGGGAGGATTTCCGGTCTGTCTTGCCAAAACCCAGTATTCTTTGTCAGACGATCCGGATAAACTGGGAAGACCGGAAGGATTTACGGTAAATGTCAGGGAAGTCTATGTGTCTGCCGGAGCAGGGTTTGTCGTGGCTGTTTTAGGTTCTATTATGACAATGCCCGGCCTTCCGAAAGTCCCTGCAGCAAATGCGATTGATGTGGATGAGAACGGACGGATTACAGGGTTGTTTTAGAGGAGGAAACCATGGCAAAAATCATTGATGGGAAAAAGATTTCCGCTGAAATTAAGGAAGAATTGAAAGAACAGGTAGCACAGTTAAAAAAGGCGGGTGTGGAAGGCACTCTGGCGGTGATACAGGTGGGGGCGGATCCGGCGTCCAGTGTCTATGTGCGTAATAAGAAAAAGGCATGTGAATATATTGGGCTTCATTCCAAGTCCTTTGAGCTGCCGGAGGAGACTACGCAGAAGGAGCTGCTTGACCTGATTGAACAGCTGAACCAGGATGCGGCAGTAAACGGTATTCTGGTACAGCTTCCGGTTCCGGCACATATTGAGGAAAAGACCATTATCAATGCGATTTCCCCGCTTAAGGATGTAGATGGGTTCCATCCGCAAAGTGTTGGTTCCCTTACGATTGGACAGCCTGGTTTTGTATCCTGTACCCCGGCGGGAATTGTTGAACTCTTGAAACGTTCCAAGGTGGAACTCGACGGGAAAAACTGTGTGATTGTTGGCAGAAGTAATATTGTTGGAAAACCGATGGCTTTGCTTATGCTCAGAGAAAACGCTACTGTGACAGTGACGCATTCTCATACAAAGAATTTAAAGGAAATCTGCAGCGCTGCGGATATTCTGATTGTCGCAATCGGCAAAAAAGAGTTTATTACCGGAGAATATATCAAAGAAGGCGCAGTTGTGATCGATGTGGGAATCCACAGAGATGAGAATAATAAATTGTCCGGGGATGTGAAGTATGATGAGGCGGAGCCAAAAGCTTCTATGATTACGCCTGTCCCAGGAGGCGTTGGCCCTATGACCATTGCAATGCTGATGCGTAATTGTGTAGAAGCTATGGTTACAGTTTAAAATTCTGTAAGGAACTGTTAAGGTTCATTCTTTGTAACAGTTCAGGCAGGCCTGCGCATTTATGCGCTGGCCGTACCAAAACATAGAGCCTGGAAGCATCCAGCACCTCGCCGGAGGCGGCTTTTCATGGGCTGGATGCCGGAACAGTGAAGGTATCTGAACTGTTACCATTCTTTAACAGTTCCTAACGAGGTAGTATGGAATGAAATGTGAAAAATGTGGAGCAGAGCTGAAAGAGGGCTGTGTATATTGCAGTGTCTGTGGAGCAGAAGTTCAGCTGGTTCCAGAGTACAATTTGCTGGATGAGGATTTACTGGGCATGATTGTACAGGATGGTGATAAAAAAGCAGAGGAACTTCCGTCAGAAGAAAAAAAGCGCAAGTCCAGAATCCCCGCATTTATAATTGCAGGAATCTGCATGGTAATTCTGATTATGGTACCGGCCATATTGTATGTCAAAGAGAAAAACCTCCAGAATTACCGAAATAACAGTTATGACTATCAGTTTGAACAGGGAGAAATCAGTCTTGATGCAGAGGATTTTACGAATGCCCTGGCATATTTTAACCGGGCATTGGAATTGCAGCCGAAAGATACAGCGGCGCGAAAAGGGATTCTTAAAGTTTACCTGGATATGGGAGAGGAAGCGAATGCAGTGTCCATTCTGAAAGAATTACTTGCAGAGAACCCATCGGATCGTGAATCTGTGGAACAGCTGATTGCAATTTATGATAGAAATGAGGATTACGAGCAGATTCTTGCGCTTTATGAGGAAGTGGAACACAGTGAAATGACGGATCTGTTTGCGGAATATCTGGTGGAATCCCCCACATTTGACAAAGTGTCAGGAACCTATTCTGATTTGCTTGAAATTTCTATTCTTTCAGAAGACGGGGATGACATTTATTATACAACAGACGGCACGGACCCTATATTAAATGGGGCGCTATATCAAAATTCGATTTCTCTGGAGGAAGAAGGGACAACGGTTATTTTTGCAGTGGCCAGAAATAAAAAAGGGATCTACAGCGGAGTAGCCAATGCGATTTATACGATTCGGTATGAGCCTCCGGCGATGCCTTCTGTCGCGCCTCCCGGCGGGGCATATGAGGAAGCGCAGATGATTACCGTGGATGTCCCGGAGGACTGCACTGCGTATTATACCTGGGATGGAAGCGAGCCAACCGCAAATTCTGCCAGGTATACAGGCCCATTGGAGATGCCCCAGGGAAACCAGGTGCTTTCTGTGATTCTGATCAATCGCCGGGGACTCAAGAGCAGAGTCTACCGGGTAAATTATGTGTATATGCCACAATAAGTCAGAGTGAGACATAGTTTTTTTATGGTTAGATACCTGCAACAGCAAAGGTGTCTGAATGGTTATGAAGAGCGGGCATGGATGATGAAGATTACAATACTTTGCGTAGGAAAAATAAAGGAAGAGTTTTACCGAAAAGCTGTGGCGGAATATCAAAAACGCCTGAGCCGTTACTGCAAACTTGAAATCATTGAAGCTGCAGATGAGAAAACACCGGATCAGGCCAGTCCCGCAGTGGAATATAACATAAAGGAAAAAGAAGGGGAGCGGCTGCTAAAGCATATCCGGGAAGATACGTATGTTATTGCCCTGGCAATTGAGGGCAAAATGCCAGACTCCCTTCAGTTGTCCCATTCCATAGAGCAGCTTGGCCTGACAGGGAAAAGTAACATTGCATTTGTGATTGGCGGTTCACTTGGCCTCTCAAAGCAGGTTCTGCATCGTGCGGACGAGCTGCTTAGTTTTTCAAAAATGACGTTTCCCCATCAGCTGATGCGGGTGATTTTGTTAGAACAGGTTTACCGGAGTTTTCGGATTATACATCACGAACCATATCATAAGTAAAGACGGATAGGTTATAAAGAATTATATTATAAATAAAACAGTAAAACATAACAGGAGAAAACACATGAAGGAATTAGCAAAATTAATGGATTACCGTTCCGGTGTGCGGGTTGTGGACGCTACGCTGCGTGACGGAGGACTGGTAAATAATTTTTATTTTACCGATGAATTTGTCAGGGATTTGTATCATGCAAATATCCGGGCGGGCGTAGATTATATGGAGTTTGGCTACAAAGCCTCCAAAGAGATGTTTGACGAGAGTAAATTTGGCAAATGGAAGTTCTGTAAGGATGAAGATATCCGCGCCATAGTGGGCGAGAATGACACAGACCTAAAAATCGCTGTTATGGCGGATGTGGGAAGGTGCGATTATAAAACGGATATTGTGGACAGGACAGACAGCCCCGTTGATTTGATTCGGGTTGCTACTTATTTGAATACGATTCCCACAGCAGTAGATATGATTGAACATGCGGTTCAGAAGGGCTATGAAGTCAGCTGTAATATTATGGCTATTTCCAATACACAGGAAAGCGATCTTGCGATTGCCCTGGATATTCTGGGGCAGACGCCTGTCGATGTATTCTATATTGTAGACAGTTACGGAGCTTTGTATCCGGAGCAGATTGCCCGTATTGTAGATATTTACAGGAATTTTGCAGAAAAGTATCATAAAAAAATCGGAATCCATGCCCACAATAACCAGCAGCTTGCGTTTGCCAATACAATTGAGGCGGTTGGCGACGGCGTTGACTGGCTGGACGCCACTTATTACGGCATGGGCCGGGGTGCCGGAAACTGTGCAATGGAGCTATTGCTTGGACTGCTGCGCAATCCCAAATACCATATAGCCCCGGTATTGAAGTTTATTGATCAGCATATGACAAAGCTTCATGAGAAAGATGTGGTATGGGGGTATGACTTGCAGTACCTGATGACGGGACTCTTAAATCATCATCCCAAAACGGCAATTCAGTTTACAAAAGAAAAGAGATCCGATTATTATGAATTTTATAAAGAAGTGATGGAACAGGATTAGAAAAATGCCTGCTGCGAATATTTTTTACTCCTGTCACATATAGTGAACTATGGGTAAAATGAATTTGGGAAAAATAAAAGAAGGCCTGGTGGAGTCCTTAGAACTCCCAAAGGATCTGATGTATGGGGCCGTCCTGGTATCCATTACCGGACGGCAGGAAATTTTAATTGAAAATTACCGGGGGATTTTAGAGTACACCCAGAATCATATCAGTCTGCAGACCAAGACCTGCAGACTGGTCATCCATGGGCAGAATCTGCATATCAGCTACTATACCAACGAAGAGATGAAAATCACCGGACTGATTGACTCATTATCCTATGAATAGTTCCAGGAGGCAGTTTTGTTTCTTTCCCTGATCAAATATTTTCGTGGTTTTTTACTGGTGCGTTTAAGCGGATATTCCCCGGAGCGTTTTTTAAATCTTTGCAGCAATCATAATATTCTGATTTGGAATCTGACGAACCGGGAGGGTTTTTATGAATTCAATATCAGTCTCGCAGGCTATCGGAAATTAAAGCCCCTGCTGAGAAAAACAAAGACAAGGGTTACGATACGAAAACGGATCGGTTTCCCGTTTTTTTTGTACCGTTATCGGAAGCGGAAGCTGTTTTTTGCAGGAATTCTGCTGGGCACAGGGTTTTTGCTGTATCTGACGACATTTGTCTGGCTGATTGATTTCAATGGAAACTCCCTGATTACCGATGAAGCCCTTCTGGCGTTTTTGGAGGAAAAAGGCTCTTCGTTTGGAACCAGAAAAAGCGATATTGACTGTAATGCCCTAGAGGAGGCAATCCGTACCAATTACAGCGACGTTATCTGGGCCTCTGTCCGTTTGAGCGGAACCAAAATGACAATCGACATTCAGGAAAATCTGATTAAAAAGGCGGCGCAGGAAGAAGCTTTGGAACTGGATGGGGCATATCACATTGTCGCGGATAAAGCTGCTGTTATCCAATCCATTATGACACGAAAGGGCACGCCTCTGGTGAAAGCGGGCAGTACGGTAGAGGCCGGAGATATTTTAGTCAGCAGCCAGTTGGATATCTATAATGACAGCAATGAAATTGTCAGCCAGATCTATGTGGCAGCCGATGCGGATATTTACGGACAGACCATATATCCCTACGAGGATTCCTTTCCCCTGCAGTTTAACCGGAAAGTGCGGACAGGAGAAGGAAAAAATGTCTATGGCCTCAGCTTTTTTTCCTATCAGCTGCAGCTTCCGGCTGGATTTCAGAAAAAGGAGCCTTCGATTTCCTATACCGAGAGCAGACAGCTTGCCCTTGCAAAGGATTATTATATCCCGGTTATTTTTGAGAAAACGACATACTATGACTGCGACTATGAACAAGTGTCACTCACAAAAAAGCAGGCAAAAGAACAGGCCAGTGAAAATATTTTGCTTTTTTTGAAAAAATTAGAGGAAAAGGGTATTGAAATAGTAGACAAAAATGTTATCATAGAATTTGCAGAAAATGAATGTCGGGTAACCGGTGAAATAACTGCAATTGAGAGAATCGGCAAATATGAGCCTGCCAAGGTGCAGGAACAGCCTGCCGGGGAAGGGCTGATGGAGAATGAGTCTGACTGAACTGAATTTAAATATACCGCCGGAACATATTGCAAATGTATTCGGACAATTTGACACTTATATGAAAAAAATTGAAAAAGCATTTCATGTGACGGTGGTTCTCCGGGGCGATACCGTTAAGCTTTTGGGAAGCAGCGGAGGAATCCGGCGTGCCGGAGCTGTATTTGAACAGTTATTAGAGCTTTCCAGGCGTGGAAATACAATTACGGAGCAAAATGTAGGCTATGCGATTGCCCTTGCAATGGAAGAGAAGACAGAAGCTATTGTTGAGATCGATAAAGACTGCATCTGCCATACGGTTCAGGGAAAACCAGTAAAACCTAAGACCTTAGGGCAGAAGAATTATGTAGACGCCATCCGTAATAAGATGATTGTCTTTGGCAGCGGCCCCGCGGGAACCGGAAAGACGTATCTGGCTATTGCAATGGCGGTTACCGCATTTAAAAATGAAGATGTGGGACGGATTATCCTGACCCGTCCAGCGATTGAAGCCGGAGAAAAGTTAGGATTTCTGCCAGGCGATCTGCAGAGTAAAATTGATCCGTACTTAAGGCCGTTGTATGATGCGCTGTATCAGATTATGGGCGCGGAAAGTTTTCAGAGGAACACGGAAAAGGGGCTGATCGAGGTAGCGCCTTTGGCTTATATGCGGGGCAGAACCCTGGACAATGCGTTTATTATTCTGGATGAAGCGCAGAATACGACACCGGCTCAGATGAAGATGTTTCTGACGAGGATTGGATTTGGATCTAAAGTAGTAATTACCGGGGACGCCACGCAAAAAGATCTGGCGCCAGGCGCCAAGTCCGGTTTGGACGTTGCCCTGAAAGTTTTGCGCAAAGTAGAAGATATTGGGATGTGCGAGCTGACCAGCAGTGATGTAGTGCGTCATCCTCTGGTACAGAAAATTGTAAAAGCATACGAGGATTATGAGAGTCTTCTGGAAAAAAAGAAAAAGAGACAGGTGGTTAAACGATAATGGAACGGAAAATGCCTAAGAAACGTCTGCTGCATTGCGGTATGATTGTGGTTCTGACGATGCTTCTGACTTTTTTTCTGACGTATCAGAACGGGTTTTTGCTGGACAGGATGCTCACATATCTGCTGATTGACGCGGTTTTTCTGGCAGTTTTATTCAATATGCTTGAGCGCAGCAGACTGCAGCGGGAGCTTGGGGCAAGCCGTACAAATCATTATGGCGGGATTGCCATATGCTATGGGATTTGCTGCGTGGTAACGGCTGTCTGCTGTTTTCTGCCAGCGTTTACCTGCCCGTCAGCAGCGCTGGCGTTATTTTGCTGTATGATTGCAAGTTCGGAAATCGCTTTTACAATAAGCTTGTTTCTGTGCGTCCTGTTATGTACGGCAGCAGAAGGGGCGCTTCTCGAACTGGCTGCATACTGTATTCTGGCGCTGATTGGCACGCAGATGGCAAAAACTATGCGGGATAAGGAACTGCGGCTGTGGGGATGTATGATATTTGTATCCACTTCCATTTGCATTCCGTCTTTATTCCATTATCTTGCCGCACAAAAGGGAAGTCTGCAGATTTTTCTCTGGAACGGGGGATTCGGCATACTGGCGGCTCTGCTCTATTGTATGCTGGAAGATCGCATATATGCGAAGCGTGAACAGGAAGAAATAAAGGCTTATGAGCAGATTATTGATGATAAGTATCCTTTGGTCGCAGAGATCAAAAACTATTCCAAAACAGAATATCTCCATGCCTTAAAAGCAGCTTCCATTGCAAGAAAATGCGCGGTAGAAGTGGGGGCGGACGGGATGGTTGCCACTGTGGCGGGATTTTATTACCGTATCGGCGTAATGGAAGGGGAGCCATATGTGGAAAACGGCGTCCGCCTGGCGGAGGAACAATGTTTTCCGGAAGAAGTGATCCAGATTCTGTATGAATACAATGGAGCAAAGCAGCTGCCTTCTACCAGGGAGTCAGCTATCGTCCATATGGTAGACGTCTGTCTGAACCGGATGGAGATGCTAAATGAGCATACAATGTCTTCTTCCTGGAATCAGGATCTTGTAATTTACCAGACACTGAATGAAATGTCCGAATCCGGCATTTATGACGAATCTGGCCTCAGTATGAATCAGTTTCTGAGAGTCAGAGAATTATTAACACATGAGGAGTTATGATATGACAATTACGGTGGAAGAAGAAATAAGTCCGGAGTTTGAGTTTGACTGCATTGCACTGGCAAAAGATGTGATTGTGTTTGCCCTGCAATACGAAAAATTTCCCTATGAAGCAGAAGTGAACCTGACGTTGACGGACAACGATTCCATACAGGAAATCAACAGGGAATACAGGGGGACGGACAAGCCTACCGATGTATTATCTTTTCCGATGATGGGGATAAAAAAAGCGGGGGATTTTAAAAATATGGAAGGGGATCTGGCGGATAATTTCAATCCTGATACCGGAGAAGCGCTCCTTGGCGATATTATTATTTCTGTCCCGAAGGTATTCGGGCAGGCAGAAGCTTACGGTCACAGCGTAAAGCGGGAATTTGCATTTTTAATTGTACATAGCGTGCTGCATCTGTTAGGTTACGACCATATAACAGCATCGGACGCAGCATGTATGGAAGAAAAACAGGAGAGTATCTTAAATGCAATGGACATTTTAAGATAAAGGTAACAGCAAAGCGCCTGAGCTGTTACAGATAAGACAATTAGGAGGGTAAGATATGAAACAAATGAAACTGGCAGTTCTTTTTGCCTCGATTTGCTGTATTGCATTTGTGGGATGTGGAAAAGCAGAAAACGGAAATGAGCAGGACGTAGTCCCGACAGAAACAGTGGAAACAGAAGCGCCGGAGGAAGTCATACCGACGGAAGAGCCGGAGGAGCCTGAGACAGAGACAGAAGTTGCAGCTGCAAATGACAGGAATCCCCTGACCGGTGAGCCTATGGATGAAGCTATTGCATCCCAGAGGCCTGTTACTTGTATGATTGGCAATACGACGGATGCGATGCCGCAGTACGGAACGTCCTATGCGGATGTTATGATTGAAGCGCCTGCAGAAGGCGGGCTGACAAGGCTGATGGGTGTGTTCCAGGATTATGCGAACCTGCCGAATATTATGTCGGTCAGAAGCTGCCGCCATTATTATGCATATCTGTCGAATGAATTTGAAGCGATCTATGTACATTATGGACAGGCTATTTATGCAACGGAGATGCTGAAAAGCTTAGATGATTTAAACGGTTTGGACGGAGATCTGGAAAATGTGGTATTTTTCCGTGACAATTCCAGAAAGGCGCCGCACAATGCCTATATCAATGGCGAGAGTATAATTGCAGGAATCGAAAAGCGCGGGTATCGGACACAGCATGGGGATACGTATCAGAACCGGTATCGTTTTGTAGATGCGGACAGAGAGCTGGAAAACGGGGAAACTGCTATGGTAGTGGAACCGGGGTATTCGGTGAATAAACCGTGGTTTGTCTATAATGAATCTACAGGGCTTTATGACAGATACCAGTATAGGGCGGCGCACGTTGACGGTGGGAATAATGAGCAGCTTTCCTATAAAAATGTAATTTTCCAGGTGTGTGATTATAAGGTTGAGCCCGATGGAAAATATCTGGATGTTAAGACCGCTTCTTATGGCGGAACCGGAAAATATATTACAAATGGCAAAGCAATGGATATTACCTGGGTGAAAGAAGTGGAAGACGGCGTCGGCAGATATTATGACGCGGATGGTAATGAGCTTGAGCTGAATCCGGGTAAGACGTTTGTATGTATTGTGTTAAATGATGAGGCGGATCGCATGGGCGTATATGCAAGCGAAGCAGATTTTGAGGCTTCCAGATAAGGAATTTCATAAAAAATTGATTAAACTTTTAGAAAATGCGAATACTATGACTGGTGATTATTATGAATAAAGTCAATGGTATTCGCATTTTCTGTATCGCTGCAGTCGCGCTGGGAATTGGATGTTATCAGGCGGTAAGTTTTCAAAGAGTGGAAGAAGAGCCGGAACCTGTGGAGACAGAAGTGTTTATTGTGGAAGAGACGGAATCGGAAGTGGAAACAGAAGCGGAGGCGTCCGTGGTGATTCCGGCAAAGAAACAGGATGAGTGTAAATTCGTGATCGTGGAGGAAGGGGACTATCTGACAGTCTATCATGCGGACAGGGAGACAGTTTATGAGTATACAGATATCCGGTATTCCGATCTGGAGGATTCGCTACGGCAGAAAATCCGGAAGGGGTATGAAGTGAAGGATGAAGAGGCGTTGTTTGGGTTTTTGGAAAATTATAGCAGCTGATGGGAGAGCTGCGGCAGGGCTTCCGCGGACATTTATGTCCGCAGATTTCTGAAAATCAGAGGGAATTCTAAGAAACTCTGAATCCTTTACAAGTCACAAAAGTAAATTCCCTTTGCTCTGGCTTTTCCCTGATTGTGTTGTCCATGCCTGTAAGTAGAGAAATGATCGTTTTGTTATGCTTTTTGAGCTATTGCTTTTGATTCAAAATATCAAGGAGTTCTTTCGGAGTTACAATAAATGGATTCTTGGGGAAATGTTTCATATTTCCCGTCACAAGGTAAGCGTTATCGCTGCATTTTTCCAAAAATACTTCATAAAATGGCAGATCTTTCATATCCGGGAGAATTATTTCGGATGGAGACGGCTCCATTAATATGCCATATTTTTCTATAAAAGAGAGTAGATATTCTACAGTGCTGCCGGAAAAGCCGAATTTTTTACGGGTTAAGACTTCGCAATACTCTTTTTTAATGGCTTTACTGTAAATCGGTATGATTTCGCCGATAATCATTTTACCAATAACTTGGACTGTAGCGGTATCGTCCTTGCTGGACAGCAGTGCGGATACGAGCACATTTGTATCAATGACTGCATAGCAGATCATGTATCATTTTCCAGACGGGAGATGTGAATCTCTTCATTGATTTCGTCCAAATTCATATCGGCAACGCCGTTTTCTTTGGCTTGTGCCCGTAAAGCCATAAACGCCTGCATTGCCCCCTCTCTGGTAATGTTCGTTTCAGGAGAAGAAATTTCAAACGGAATCTTACGTTGTCTTACTACAGCTCTTGCAAAAACATTGATTGCAGTCGAAGCATTCATTCCAAATTCCTGACATAATCCATCAAACTGTTTTTTTAATGTTTCATCCATGCGAACGCTGAAAGTTGCCTGTGCCATTAGAGCGCCTCCTTTACATTTTTTTAAAATATACGATATATAGTGCAAAAAGTCAATAATATAAACCCAATATGTTTAAAATATAGCCATTTGTGTTAGTATTTGTTTGGTTTGAAATACTGGTAGCTACGTGGCTGTTTTTTGAGCATTATTTTTAGAAAGTCTTCTGGCAACAGTTATTAGTATTTCTATATCTTCGGCAGGCAGATTCTCTGCAATTTTGTATAATTGCTGGAGTATAGCAGGTTCTTTGAGTTCTGTGTCAAAAAAATCTTTTGGGGTTACACCAAGATATTCGCAGATATAGAGAAATTCTGACATGGAAGGAAGGGATCTGCCAGAAGATATGCTTTGTATATAGCTTTTGCTGTATCCTAAGTCAAGGCTCATTTTGTACTCGGAGATGTTTTGCTGTTACTATTCACAGTCGATTTAAAATTATAAACACCAGTAGACCAAGGGATT
>CAJUPF010000020.1 GCA_910588565.1 uncultured Lachnospiraceae bacterium | reverse complement strand
ACATCGCCCTTTCACGGCGGTAACACGGGTTCGATTCCCGTTGGAGTCATTTTTCATATATGGCGTAGTAGCCAAGTGGTAAGGCAAGGGTCTGCAACACCCTGATTCACCGGTTCAAATCCGGTCTGCGCCTCTTCAAAACTCTGATTTTATCAGAGTTTTTTTATATGCTGTATTGACAAAGCATTTAATTCAAGTTATACTTAAATCTCCGAGCAGCCGGGGTGGTAGCGGTACCCTGCACCAGCAATCCGCTATAGCTGGGGTGATATTCTGCCGAGGGTTTCTGATTGTGAAGCTGCCCTTTATAAGTGGCGATGACGTCTGGGTCTTGCGCAACAGGAATTTATGAACCGGGTCAGGTCAGGGATGGAGCAGCCCTAAGTAAACACTCTTGTGTGCCGCAAGGGTGCCTGGACTGAGTTAACTGTAGAGGTAACGTTTGGGGTCAGGATTCGACGCAGAATGCTCGGTATAAAAAGGAAGACGGAATATGTAATTGTTTTATTGATATAAGACAGTTGAAAAAACAGGAGCTGACATAGAGGGCAGCTCCTGTTTTTTATATATCAGAAAAATATAATGATTAGATCGAATCAAATTCATCCAGGATTTCCTGGGATGGGGCTTTTGTTAAAAGGCTTACGATTACAATACATACACTGGCTACCAAAAATGCCGGGAGCAGTTCATAGACATTCCATGCACCGCCAATCGGGCGAACCAGATATTTCCAGATAAATACCATTGCTCCGCCGGATATCATTCCTGCCAGCGCACCAAAGCGGTTTGTTCTTCTCCAAAATAAAGAGAACAGCATCACAGGTCCAAATGCAGCTCCAAAGCCTGCCCAGGCAAAGGATACAATGGCGAAGACAGAACTGTTAGGATCTCTTGCCAGAAATACTGCAATTAATGCAATCCCAAGAACGGTTAATCTTGCTGCAGCCATGGTGCCTTTTTTGGAAAGTTTAAAATGCAGAACGTCCTTTAAGATATTCTGTGAAATACTTGAAGCGGCTGCAAGAAGCTGGGAGTCCGCTGTGGACATGGTACAGGCCAGGATTCCGGCAAGAATAATACCAGCAAAAATAATAGCCAGAATACCATGAGTACTTAATAATTGGGCTGTTTTAATAATCAGTGTTTCAGAATCAGAACCGCTTAAAACTTCCAGCGCTCCGGATTTTGACATACTGTAACCGATGACACCGATAAAAATGGCAACACCCATAGAAATAACCACCCATATGCTGGCAACCCGTCTAGAGAGTTTCAGCTTGTTTTCATCTTCGATTGCCATAAAACGAAGCAAAATATGCGGCATACCAAAATAGCCAAGTCCCCATGCAAATGTGGAAACAATACTGATAAAGCTGTAATGATTCGCTGAATCTGCAGCAGCGTCGTATGTGCTTACCATGGAAAGATAACCAGGAAGATTGGAAGCATTTTCCATGACAACGCTAAGCCCTCCTGCAGTCTGTACTCCAAAGAATACCACAATAATCAAAGCCAGAGTCATTACGATGCTTTGAATAAAGTCTGTGGTGCTTGCTGCCAGAAATCCACCCAAAGCGGTATAACCTACGATAATAACGGCGCTGATTATCATAGCAGGGATATATGGGATACCAAATAAAGTGGAAAATAATTTTCCGCAGGCTGCAAATCCGGAAGCCGTATATGGGATAAAGAAAATAACAATGATCAATGCGGAAATACCCAGTAACGCATGGCTCTTATCCCGGAATCGGTTGGAAAAGAAATCCGGTATGGTAATTGCATTTCCTGCAGCTACTGTGTAACGGCGCAGACGTTTCGCAACGATCAGCCAGTTAAAATAGGTGCCTACGGCAAGCCCAATTGCAGTCCAGCCCGCGTCTGCAATACCAGTCAGGTAGGCAAGGCCGGGCAGACCCATTAAAAGCCAGCTGCTCATATCAGAGGCTTCCGCACTCATAGCAGTTACAAACGGGCCTAATTTTCTCCCACCCAGATAAAAATCGTTTACATCATTGTTCTTTTTGGAAAACCAGATACCAATGCCGACCATCATTAATATGTAAGCAATGATAACAATGAGAATTCCCAGTGTTGTTCCAGTCATAAGTTCCTCCCTTATTCATTCTTTTTGTATTAGGAACTGTTATGCAATAACTTGTCAGATTTGTGCGTTATTTGTAACAGTTCAGATACCTTTGTTGTTGCAAGCATCCAGCCATTAAAATCACCTGCGGCGGTTCTGAGCGCCGGTGGCGCTTGTTAAGGATGGATCAGAACGGAGTGCAGGCGGACTGGATACTTCCAGGTTCTACAGGTATGGTCAGCACAGTGGGTGCACAGACTTGCCTGAACAGTTACAGTTATTTCTAAACAATTCCTTACTATGGCTGTTTAGTATCTGTACATGTCATCATAGATATCGTGATATTGACAGATAAGAAGATATCAACGATGCAGTGCATTAGCATACTAATGTATTATTATAACATCCTTACCCGGATAGAACAACAAAAAATTTATGGAATTATCTATTGACAAAATAATATTATATGATGTATAGTATTAATTACAAAATAATATTACAAAAAGAATAATACTATATAAAATCAAGGGGTGGTGGAATGGCATTTAGCATAGGGGCAGCGTTGTTGGATGCGATTGTTCTGGCAGTTGTCTCAAAGAAGGAAGAAGGAACATATGGTTATAAAATCACACAGGATGTCCGCAAAGCGATTGATATATCAGAGTCCACATTATATCCGGTTTTAAGACGTCTGCAGAAGAATCAGTATCTGGTGGTTTATGATGTGGAATGCGGCGGGCGGAACCGCAGATATTACAGGCTGACAAAGGACGGAGCAGTAAAGCTGGAAGATTATAAGCATGAATGGGCAGACTATTCAACAAAAATATCACAAATTTTTTCGGGAGAGGAGTTAACATGAACAGAGAAGAATTTCTAAGGCAGTTGGAACAGTTACTTCGCGATATACCGGAGAGTGAACGACGGGAAGCCATGGAATATTATCAGAACTATTTTGAAGATGCAGGGCCGGAACGGGAAGCGGAGATTATAGAAGAGCTGGGATCGCCGTATGAAGTAGCAGAGAGCATTAAGAAAGACTTGTTCGGAGAGAACTACATGAGGGAAGATGTTATCAAAAAGAAAGCAGGGCAGAATTATGATGACGGACAGCAGCGCCAGAACAACACGACACGGAATATACTGATTGCGGTTATTGTGGTACTGACCTTTCCGTTTTGGGTTGGGATTGTTGCCGGAGCATTTGGGATTCTAGTGGGCGCTATTGTATGTATCTTTGCTCTTGTTGTAGCACTTATCGCAATTGTCGGAGCATTTTTTATAGCAGGATTTGTAATGGCGGGAATCGGCATTGTCAAGATGCTGACAGGATTTCCGGCAGTAGGTATGATTTTGCTTGCGATTGGGATGTTTATGCTGGCGGCTTCCCTGTTGGGGCTGCTTGCAGTGGTGTGGATAGGTATGAGTATTGTACCTTGGGTGGTACGGTCAATTGTGAATTTATGCAGAAAAATATTTCAGAAAAGAGGTGCGGCAATATGAAACTGTTTACAAAAATCTGTTTGATACTCAGTCTGATGTGCGCTTGTATCGGAGCAGTGAGCTTATGTGCGGGGATTGCCCTTGGGAGCGGCGTAGAAGAGGTAATGGCTATGGCGGATGTCGGGGATTTGGATATTGGCAACTGGCATATTGCGAAATGGAATTTTTATTATAATCCGTTTGAGGATGATACTGCATATACAAAAATACAAAAAGGAATGATAGAGGAATCCTTTGCGGCAGATGAGATAACAGAGCTGGAAATTGATATCAAATACGGAGAGGTTCTTTTTACGGACAGCGACACAGATGATATTACGATTACTGTAGATGCACCGAAGCGGAATGTATATGTGTATAATGTAAAAGGCGGAACGCTGGAATTTATGGATGAGACGCCCGGCCGATACTGGAAACAAGGGGCAAAACGGGATGTCGAGATTACGATAGGGATTCCCAAAGGAAAATCGTTTGAAAGTGTTGATTTAACAACAGATTATGGTATGATTGATGTAGAACATGTGATTTTTGCGGAGGATGTCGAGATTGGGCTGGGAGCCGGAGAAGTGCAGGCAAGGAAGCTTACAGCCGGATCGGACTTTTCTGTGGAGGTAGGTGCAGGAAATCTGATGATTGAGCAGTTTGACGCAAGGGCACTGGAGATTGACTGTGGAATTGGAAAAGCTGAACTTTATGGAACTGTGCTTGAAGATGTAGACGCGAAATGTGGAATTGGACAGATTGTTCTTGGGCTGAAGGGAAAAGAAGAGGATTATGATTATATGGTGAACTGTGATCTTGGCACAACTTCTATCAATGATAAAGAATATTCTGCTTTGTCTGAGCACAGGGAAATTGATAATGATGCGGGACGTGAAATTAGTCTTGATTGTGGAATTGGTAAGATTGAACTTATGGTAGAGGAGGAATTGTAAATATGGAAAAAAAGAGATTGTATAAATCATCTACAAATAAAGTGCTGTGTGGTGTATGCGGAGGAATTGGAGAGTATTTTGATGTAGATCCGACTATTGTACGGCTGATTTGCATCGCATTGATTTTTGGCTGGGGAAGCGGACTGCTGGCTTATATTGTGGCAGCAGTGATTATGCCGGAGCGGCCAAGCGGATTGTAAGAAGATTGGAATAGCCTCCCGGAATCTCAGGGGTAGAGAGATTCTAGGGAGGTGCTTTTTGTATAGGAGATTAGATTTTTGTTGTGTTTGGGCGGAATGGCTCTGAGGTGAGTGGCGTATGATGATAGATGGTAAGTGGATAAGGGAATAGACATGAAAAGAATTTTATAAATGAACAGGAGGAATGGGTATGTTGTTGGCGACAGTATTTGTTTTGGTGATAATTGCTGTAGTGATTGGATTGTTGTTTGCAATTGGCGGACTGATTCTGAGAATTTTGTATGTCTGCTGCATTGGGCTTCCAATTGCTGTTTGCATCAGTCTGGCGGGTGTGATATGCTGTATTACATTGATTGGGATTCCGGTGGGGCTGCTGTTGTTTCGGGCGGCGGGATTTGTATTGCATCCTTTTCGATAGGAGGAATATGTATGCATCAGGATGATTTATATAAGGAAGGAACATTGCTTCCGCTGGGGGATGGGGCGATTCGGCTGCACAGAATACAAAACAGGGATGAAAAGCATATTCGGGTTTACCGGAAGCAGGGGGAAAACGGGGAATGTCTGCTTTGTATGGTTTCCGGTATTCAGAATAATGAAGAGGCTTATCGCAGGGCAGTGACTGGGTGGCTGAGAGAGTATGCCAGATATGAGCTTGGGAAAAAGGTACAGTTTTACAGTGCGCAGATGCGGGTAACGGTAAACCGGATTGCCATTAAGGAGCAGAAGACCAGATGGGGGAGCTGCAGTTCCAAAGGCAATCTGAATTTTAACTGGAAACTGGCGCTGATGCCGGAGCGTATTCAGACCTATGTGGTAGTGCATGAACTAGCCCACAGAAAACAGATGAACCATTCAGAGGCGTTCTGGAAAGAAGTGGAAGCTGTTTTGCCGGAATATAAGACATCCCGGCAGTGGTTAAAAGAGCATGAGGCGGATTATTTGAAGTATTGACAAAAATAGCGGTAAAAAAGGCACTGTATCCACAGCGCCTATAAAGCGGAGACGGAGGGATTCGAACCCTCGTACCGGCGTTAAAACCGATAAACTGATTTCGAGTCAGCCCCGTTACGGCCTCTTCGGTACGTCTCCATTTGCTAGATACTACTATAACACATATTTTCTGATTGTTCAAGTCAAGAAGTATTGTTAATGAAAAGAAAATATATTATAATAGATACCAGCAAGGGCTAAACTCTTACATTCAAACAGAAAGGATGGCAAATTTTATGAAGAGAATCGGTATGTTGACAAGCGGCGGCGATTGTCAGGCGCTGAACGCTACAATGCGCGGGGTTGTAAAGGGATTGAGCAATAACCTGGATGAGCTGGAGGTTTATGGTTTTTACGAGGGGTACAAAGGACTGATTTATGGGAAATACCGTCTGCTGACTTCCGCGGATTTTTCCGGTATTCTGACAAAGGGCGGAACGATTTTAGGCACTTCCAGACAGCCGTTTAAACTGATGCATGATCCGGATGAGAACGGACTGAACAAAGTAGAAGCCATGAAGCACACCTACTACAAGCTGAATCTGGACTGTCTTGTCATTTTAGGCGGCAATGGCACGCAGAAGACGGCGAACCTGCTTCGGGAAGAAGGCCTGAATATTATCCATCTGCCCAAGACGATTGACAACGACATTTATGGAACCGATGTAACATTTGGATTCCAGAGCGCGATTAATATTGCGTCAGAAGCGATTGACTGTATCCATACAACTGCAGCATCCCATAACCGTGTATTTATTATAGAAGTTATGGGTCATAAAGTTGGCTGGCTGACATTGTATGCAGGGATTGCGGCAGGCGCGGATATTATTTTGCTGCCGGAGATACCTTATGATATCGATAAGGTGACAAAAGCGATTGAAAAACGTGCGAAAGCCGGAAAAGGTTTTACAATTCTTGCCGTTGCAGAAGGCGCAATTTCCAAGAAGGACGCTAAACTCAGCAAGAAAGAATACAAGAAAAAACTGGAAAATTCCCCATATCCTTCTGTATCTTATGAGGTTGCAGCCCAGATTCAGAAGAAAATCGGCGTAGATACCAGAGTAACGGTTCCCGGACATACCCAGAGGGGCGGTGCGCCGTGTCCATACGATCGCGTACTCTGCAGCCGTTTAGGAGCGGCGGCAGCTCAGGCAATTATTGACGAAGATTATGGAAATATGATCGCCATGAAAGCCAATAAAACCGTACGCGTGCCATTGGAGAAAGTTGCGGGCAAATTAAAAGTAGTGGAAAAAGATTCCCAGATTATCAAAGAAGCTAAATTTATGGGAATCAGTTTTGGAGATTAAGAGATGTCTTATACTGCGCTGTACAGAAAGTTTCGGCCACAGGAATTTCATGATGTAAAGGGACAGGATCATATTGTTACGACATTGAAAAATCAGATAAAAGCCGACAGGATTGGACATGCGTATTTGTTTTGCGGTACAAGAGGAACCGGTAAGACTACCATTGCCAAGATTTTTGCCAGGGCAGTGAACTGTGATAGCCCGATAGAAGGCAGCCCATGCGGGACATGCGCCTCCTGTCGGGCTGTTGCTGCGGGAAATTCTATGAATGTCATTGAAATTGACGCCGCGTCCAACAACGGTGTGGAAGATATCCGGAAAATCCGGGAAGAGGTTACGTACCGGCCGACAGAGGGCAGATTCAAAGTCTATATTATAGACGAAGTGCATATGCTTTCAGCACAGGCATTTAATGCATTGTTGAAAACGTTAGAAGAGCCGCCTTCCTATGTGATTTTTATTTTGGCGACAACAGAAGTCCACAAGATTCCGGTGACGATTTTATCCAGATGCCAGAGATACGATTTTAAGCGTATTTCGGTAGAGACGATCTGCGGACGGTTACAGGAACTCTTAGAACATGAGCAGGCAGAGGCGGAAGAGAAGGCGCTTCGTTATATTGCCAGATCAGCGGATGGCGCAATGCGGGATGCGATCAGCCTGCTCGATCAATGTATTGCTTTTTATCCGGGACAGATGCTTACCTATGAAAATGTGCTGGATGTGTTGGGAGCGGCGGATATTGATGTGTTTAGCGGACTGCTGCAGAAGGTGCTTGCACAGGATGTGGCAGGCGTGATTGCCGCAGTGGAGCATCTGATTGCGGAAGGCAGGGAATTGGGACAGTTTGTCGTAGATTTTACCTGGTATCTGAGGAATCTTCTTTTGATCAAAAGTTCTGAGGAAATGCAGGATGCGCTGGATATGTCCGGGGAAAATAGGCTGTATCTGAAAAAAGATGCCAAACAGCTCAGTGAGGATACGCTGATTCGCTATATCCGGATTTTTTCAGAATTATCCAATCAGATCAAATACTCTTTCCAGAAACGGGTGTTGCTGGAGATTGCACTGATTAAGCTTTGCAGGCCCCAGATGGAAGAAGACTATACTTCGCTTCTTGGCCGCATTGAGCAGCTGGAGAAGAAAGTGGAGCAGGGAATTCCTGCGGTTTTGGTTCAGGAGGCTGCGCCGCTGGTACAGCAGGAACCAAAGAAGCCGCCAAAGCTGCCGGAGGCGATACCGGAGGAGGTGGAGCAGGCGGTGAAAAGCTGGAGGAATATTATAGCCTCCATGCCAGGATTATCCAGGGGATATTTAAGCAAAGCAAGATTGACACTGGGCGGCGGAAATGAGCTGATGGTAGTGTTTGAGGATTCTATGGCTGCAGCTTATTTTGGGAAGGAAAAAGAGCAAAAGCAACTGGAAGAAGCGATTGCGGAATATATCGGCAGGCAGGTGTCGGTCGTCATTAAAGAAAACAATACAAACCGTCCATTTGAAGAATCTCATGTGGACCTGGAACAGGTAATTCATATGGATATTACTTATGAAGAATAGGGAGCTTTTTCATCGTAATAATGTCAGGATGGCATGGGGAACAGTGAATGGAATGAAAAAATAGTTTGTGATAGCAGGAGGAAAGAGAATGGCAAAAAGAGGCGGGTTCCCAGGCGGAATGCCGGGAAATATGAATAATCTTATGAAACAGGCGCAGCGGATGCAGCGCCAGATGGAAGAGGCGCAAAAAGAACTGGAAGAAAAAGAGATTACGGCTTCTGCAGGCGGCGGCGCAGTGGAAGTAACCGTATCCGGCAAACGGGAGATTACAAAGATCAAACTGTCAGAAGAAGTGGTAGATCCCGATGATATTGAGATGCTGGAGGATTTGGTTATGGCTGCTGTGAATGAGGCATTTCGTCAGCTGGACGAATATTCGGAAGCGTCTATGTCAAAAATAACAGGAGGAATCGGCGGCGGCTTAGGCGGACTGCCATTCTAATCATATGGATTATTACAGTGACCAGATTAACCGGCTGGTGGAAGAACTGGTAAGCCTGCCGGGAATTGGAAGCAAGTCTGCACAGCGTCTTGCGTTTCATATTTTAAATATGCCAAAAGAACAGGTAGAGCGGCTGTCGAATACGATTCTCGAAGCCAGAACTCATGTACAGTATTGTAACGAGTGCTTTACATTAACGGACGACGCACTCTGTCCGATCTGCAAAAGTAATAAAAGAGATCATCGCACGATTATGGTAGTTGAGAACAGCAGGGATTTGGCAGCTTATGAAAAAACCGGAAAATACGAAGGCGTATATCATGTGCTGCATGGCGCGATATCTCCGATGCTTGGAATCGGGCCGGGGGATATCCGGCTGAAAGAATTGCTGGTGCGTCTGCAGAAAGATGTGGAGGAAGTGATTATCGCTACGAATTCCAGTCTGGAAGGAGAAACTACGGCAATGTATATCAGTAAGCTGATTAAACCGACCGGAATCAAAGTGACCCGGATTGCCAGCGGCGTCCCGGTAGGCGGAGATTTGGAATATATTGATGAAGTGACGCTGCTTCGGGCATTAGAGGGCAGAAGAGAATTGTAAAAAAGAGAGACACGTTAGATTTTGGGATCTGACGTGTTTTTTTGTCGATATTTTTATGGACAGGCTGTCATGGATTGGCAAAAAATTCGGAAAATCTGTGTTAAAGTGTATACCAAGATAGTTTCATGGCCGGATGCCTGTAACAGTGAAGGTACCCTAAAGGATACCGGATGCCATTCGGCAGATCAGAGGATATCTGAACTGTTACGCTGATATGGCTAAAATATGGGAAGAAGGGACAACGCATGATTGAAATTATTCAGCAGACAGAAAAGACAGAAGAGAATCTGGAGGGCAGGCTTCCTAAAAATATACGTCAGATTGGAAATCCTGAAAAGGATTTTCGGATATATATGGAGGATTATGTCTATACATATCTTCATCCGGCACAGATTCCTGGTATGGAAGAAGGGATTCGCCCCCGTCTTCTGATTCTGCTTGGAGAAATCAATCATTTTTCCAATCGAAGCTGTGCGTTTATCAGCGGAGCGATCCAGGCAGAGGAGGAGGGATTGTCCGGGGAACTTCCGGAACTGGATGATACGGCCTGGCGGCGGATACATAAAGAGATACAGCAGTTTTTTGATAAATGTGAGATTGTCGGATGGGTTTTGGATATTCCCGGTAATACGCTGGAAATCACAGCAGAAATGGAGCAGGTACACCGAAGGAATTTTGTCAGCCCCTATCAGTTTTTCTTTCTGATGGATTCAAAAGAGCGGGAAGAGGCTTTTTTTGTATGGAAAGAAGGAAGGCTGGCCAGAAAAGAAGGGTATTTTATTTATTATGAAAAAAATCCTGCTATGCAGGATTATATGATCAGCAAGCGGGAAGCTGCATATGGGGAAAGTTCTCCGACGGAAACGATACGAGATGCGGCAGCAAGGAGTTACCGCGCCCGGATGGTGGAAAAAAGGGAGCATATGCCTTATAAAAGCAGGACAGGCGTTCTTTCCGGCCTGACTTCGATACTGCTGATTGTCGTTTTGTGCTCGGTCAGTGTGGTTTTGCTGGCAAATATCCGCAGGATGGAGGATATGGAGCAGACAATATCGGTGATGTCGATTGCGATGGATACTACGGAATCAGGAAAGGAACAGGAAGAGAACCAGGTGGCAGTAGAAACGGTCAGCGGGACGGTTTATCCGGTTGGGGACGCGGATGCGATGGCGGGCAAAGAAGAAATAAACGGGCAGGATAAGGGGAACGATACAGCAGCTGATGGGGAGGATAAGACACAGGAAGTGATGGCACAGACGACGGATGGGGCGCCGGAGGGAGCAGAAGGGCAGACTGCAGGTGGAGAGGAAGCTAAGACGGAGGGAGATACAAAAGAGGGGGCAGACGTGGAAGACAAAACGCAGGCTCCAGAAGAAGCCAAAGCAGCGAAAGCGGAAGAAAACCAGGCAGAGACCGAAGGGGCTAACACACAACAGGAAGGCGGTAGTCAGGCAGAGGAGGGAGCAAAACCACAGGAAGGGGAAAACAGCACGGTACAGGCAGGTGCGGCGGATGCAGAACAGTATCGGGAGCAGGGATTTTATGTCGTACAGGCCGGGGACAGTCTGCGGCAGATTTGCTATAAGATCTATCAGACATATACTATGCTGGATGCTTTGTGCGGAGCAAACGGGATTGAAGATCAGGATTATATTTATGTGGGGCAGAAACTTGTGCTGCCATAAATACAATGATTAGCAAAAATAATTAAAGAGTATCAGACGATATGGTAAAAAAGTTAAAAATTTTTAATGATTTTAGAAAAAAATCCAATGGAATCTCCTGATTTGCTGTTATATAATATAACAGAAGGTTAAGTTCTTTCATACTGAATCAATGATTTGCTTCTCCTGAAAATAATAGACAGTATGATTGTAATATTCTGATAACGGCTCTCTTCGCATAGAAATGCATCACCTCCCTTACCGTTTATCAGTGCCTGATACTTTCCTGCCATGCAGCTGTTCCCCATACCGGCTGCATGGTTTTTTGTATTGAAAAAGCAGTTACATTTCCTGGCGGTGCATTCTATGAGAATATGCCGCCCCTCACTGCTGAATCATATTCTCACAGCATGCGCAGCCAGTGCGCATTCCTGACCCATAAACAGTAACACAAAGAAAACTTTTTTACAGGAAATTCCCGACAGCAGTTGCGGCTGCCGTGGCAAACTGGTAAAATAAAACTAAGCAGGAAAAGGAGAAAATAAATAAGGAAAGGGGAAATTCTAATGAAATCTAAAATTGTAAAACGCCTGCTGACGTTGTCTCTGGCATTCGCTGTAGCGGTTACCGGAGTAAGTTTGCCGGAGCCATCGGATGTGCGGGCGGCACAGACAGTTGTACCAGAGCCTTATTATGAGTTTACATTTGATCAGGATGTAACGAATAATCAGGTAGAAAATGAAGGCAGCAAAACGGGTGTTTTTGCCTTGATTGAAGGAAACAGGGAGGGGTTGGGAGTCGTTGAGGACGAACAGCGTGCAAGCCATGTATTGAATCTGCCGGGAGGACAGACCAATGGGGCGAAAGAAGGCCGGCTGACACTTCCGGAGAATATGTTTGCGGATGTGACAGATGCGGGGTTTGCGTTTTCATTCTGGATCAATATTGATCCTGGCGCAGCACAGTACAGCAGGATTTTTTCCGCAACGGTAAACGGGCAGAATTCCAATGACGGATGGCCGTGGGAGGCGCCGGAATTTGCTTTTGTAGCAGGACAAGAAGGCAAAGATGATCTGGGTGAAGGAAAAAGCGGTTATCATACTGCTGTAGTGATGCCGGATAAAACGACAATGAAGCTGGTCTGAGAGGAACAATTTGCGAGAGGACGCTGGCAGCATGTGACAATCAGTGTATCTTTGTCTGCTTATGATGTTTATCTGGATGGCAGAAGTGTGGGAATACGTTATGATCGCAATAATAATATGGCGTCATTTCTGAAAAAGCTGTTTGCAGACAATGCTTCTGTGTTAAAACAATATAAATATTCCGGCATCGGTCCATCCGTTTACAAAACAGACACAGATCTGAAAGCAAAGGTGGATGAATTTCGGTTTTACAATACTGCGCTGACAGCGGAACAGGCAAAGGCTGCTTATGACAGCTATGCTGTGCCGCAGGAGACGATTACAGAGCTTCAGACAAAGATTGATGAGGCAAAAGCAAAAAGCGTCAGTTTCTATACAAAGGAAAGCTGTCAGGTTCTGAAAGCAGCTATTGAAGCAGGCGAGGATGGCATTGCCAATCCGGTAACGGAAGCAAATGTGCGGCGTCTGATTGACAATCTGGAACAAGCGATTCGTGGGCTTGTATTTTATGATGGAATTGATGCAAATACTGAATTTTCCAACAGCAGGCTGAACGAGGAAATTGCTTTGGCCAAAGCCCTGATTGCACAGGGAAGCCTGAGCAGTGAAAGCGAACAGCAGATTCAGGCAGCAGTTACTGCGGCAGAAGCGGCAGCGGCATTAGAGGCGAAGAAGGAAAACCAGTCGGCGGTAGATGAGGCGCTGGCGGCATTAAGCGCCGCGTTAGATGCGAAAGCGTATGGTTCCGCGTTGCATTTTGACGCTTCACCAGAAAACAGCAAAGGAGAGCTGCTTCATGGTTCTACCGGATTTTTGTATGGCGTCAGTGAAGTCAATGTGCCTTCCGCAGATTTGATTCAGGCAATTGCACCAAAGATTTTGGTGCAGAAAGCAGCGGACGGACAGCAGCATCCTTCTGGGGACGGTTACCGCCTGACTCCGTTTTTGAAAGCATGCGGTGTGGAAAATATTCAGATTTACCTGCAGGATTATTACCTGGAATGGCCGTATGAGTACAATGGAATTGAGGACTACAATAGTAAAGTGGACAATATTGTACGCAAAATGGTAGCAGGAAAGACAGAGGAAGAAATTGCAGGCTACAGTTTTGTGCTTTTCAATGAGCCGGATGGGATCTGGTATAATAACAGCAGTAAAGTTCCGCAGCTGTGTGAAGACTGGCTGAAAATCTATACAACAGTTAAACATATTAATCCTGCAATTAAAGTGGCCGGACCAAACTTTTCTGTGTACAATTCCAATGCGTACCGGACATTTTTTGAATATTGCCAGAAAAATAACTGTCTGCCGGAGTATGTAACATGGCATGAACTGCAGAAAGATAAATTAAGGAGTTTTAAATCCCATTGTGATGAGGCAAAGAGTTTTATAGATACCTATTATGCGGGGTCTGGGATTGAGCTGGTTATCTTTGTAAATGAAATTGCTAATTTTTCTGATGTGGGAAATCCGGGAGCTTTGGTAAACTGGCTTTCGATTTTTGAAGAGGAGAACGCATATGCTTCCCTGCCTTACTGGGGACTGGCAAACAGTATGAATGAACTGGCGGCTGATGCGAATAAGCCAAATGGGGCATGGTGGGTTTACAAATGGTATGCCCAGATGACAGGAAATAAAATGCCGCTGACCTTGGAAAATATTGCAGATCCAAGCGCGCATGGAAGCCTGTATGGACTGACCAGCGCAGATGATGAAGCGGGTATTATTTACAGTCTCTTTGGAGGCCAGGCGGGAAAACAGACCGTCAGCATCGAAAATATCCGTTCTACAAAAACATTTCAACATGCAAAGAATGCTTATGTAAAGATTTATCGGACGAAATTTACAGGGCATCATGGATTTGCAGATGAGATTCTGGTAGAATTTGAGGGAAATCTTGCATTTTCCGGGAATGACCTGGTATTTACGGTTTCGGATGCAGAGCTGATGGACGCTTATTTTGCAGTGATTACTCCATCTGTAAGTGATGAGAATACAATATTGCCTGCGTATGAAAAGGCAAACTGGGAACAGACCTATGAGGCGGAGAATGCGAAGCTGATTGGATCGGCTGAAAGTTATAAGCAGGAAGGCGACAGTACTCTTGCACGCTCGAACCGCTCGGATGTAGGGCATTTAAACAGTGAAAATGACGGAGTGGAGTTTTCTGTCAATGTACCAAAAGACGGCAGATACCGCCTGAATATTTATTACAGCAGCCAGGCGCCGCAGGTTAACCCGCAGACATTGGAATATGTGAGTTCCGGAGGACAAAATCGTGCAATTGGCGGGCTTGTAACACATAGTCTAAAAGTTGACGGCGGAGAGGCACAGGATATTGTCTATGATTCTACCGTAAAATGGGGTTACTATAATTACAAGACAGTATATGTGGATTTGACGGCAGGCAGCCATACGATTACGCTGATGTACAAAGGTGCGGATCAGAATACCAAAGAAGTAAATTCCATGTTGTGTGCAATGCTGGATAAGATTGATCTGACGTATGCGCCAGACCGGGCAGCATCTGTGGTTATTGAGCCGGAAGAGCTGGTTGGAAGCAAGAATGGCTATACATTATCCCAGGATGGAACTTACAGTGGGGCAGGAAGCGCAAACGGAGGCGGAGATTTTGACTTTTATGTCAATGCGCCAAGAGACGGATATTATGCAGTCGGTACTTTGGGAAGCGGCAGTGCAGTCCTTTCTAAGAGTAAAGTTAATTATGCACAAAATGCAAAGGCAGAATCGGAAGTAAGCGTAAGCTGGCAGAAACTGTTTGATATTGCATTGGGAAATGAGAATGCAGGAATGGTATATCTGACTGCAGGCATGAATCACCTGCTTCTGACAGGAGAGCATCTGATACTGGATCGGATTGTATTTACAGAAGCCGCCGAAGCAACAGAAGAAAACACGATTACAGTGGAAGCGGAAGATTGTGAGCTGACAGGAACAGATGCAGGGGATTCGTATCATTATCTGCCAGGCAGTAAGGCAGTCCCGGAAGTGATTGAGACAAACTATGCATCCGGACAAAAAGCGGTAGAGGGGTTCCGCGGTGGCAAAGATAATGTATTGACGCTTACAGTAAATGCGCCGGAAGCAGGGAATTACAAGCTTTCCGTATATTATTCCAATAATGAGCCGGCTCCTGTTATGAAAAAACAGAATGGCGATAATTATGTGCATCCATATAACACGGATTTGGTGGAGCGTTATATGCAGATTGCGGTGAATGGAGAAACGCCGCAGACGGTATATTTTAAAAATACGTTTTGCTGGGATACATATAAGAATACAGTGATTGATGTAGCATTACAAAAGGGAACAAACGAAATTACATTTACGAATGATAATTCTTATAAATTCAGTTCTTTACAGGATGATTTTGCACCAAGGCTGGATCGATTTGCCCTTACTCCGGCAGTGTTGACAGATACAAAGCTTCCTTCTGTGGAACATGCTGCTGCTCCGGCCATTACAAAGCAGCCTGTGGGAGCAAGTTATACGGTTGGACGGACAGCGGAAGCGTTATCTGTAGAAGCGGAAGTAAGCGACGGCGGAGTATTAAGCTATCAGTGGTATCAGAATACGGTAAATTCTACAGAGAAAGCGGCAGCTATTACGGGCGCTGACAAAGCTTCGTATGTGCCGGATACTTCTTCGGAAGGAACTGTTTATTATTACTGCGCAGTTACAAATACCAATACTTCTGTATCAGGGACGAAAACCGCAGTGACAAACAGTAAGGTTGTATCCATAAAAACAGAGAAAGCAGGCGGTACAGGAGATTCAGGAAGTACAGACAGCACAAACAACGCCGGGAAAGCGGATAATAAGATTACCGGTATTTCTTCCACCATTAAAAAAGCGTATGGAAGCAAAGCATTTACCATAAAGGCGGCGGCACAGGGCAAGATTTCCTATCGCTCGTCTAATACAAAAGTTGTAAAAGTAAATGCATCCACAGGAAAAGTGACGGTAACCGGCTGTGGGATGGCAGTGATTACGGTAACAGCAGCAGGAACTGACAAGTATAAATCAGCGTCAGCAGAGATTTCTATTACAGTAACACCAAAGAAACAGACCATTTCCAGTCTGAAATCAAAGAAAAAGAAGGCGCTGACCGTAAAATGGAAGAAAGATACAAAAGCAAGCGGTTATCAGATTCAGTATTCTACAGATAAGAAATTTAAAAAGTTTGTGAAAAATGTATGGGTAAAGAAAAGCAAGACTACCAGCGTGACGTTAAAGAAACTGAAAGCCGGAAAGAAATATTTTGTAAAAGTGCGCGCTTACAAGACCTCTGGCAAGACAAACATATACGGAAGCTGGAGCAGTGCAAAAAATCTGAAAGTCAAAAAGTAGCAGAAATATTGTTGGATTATGTTTGGGGGAAGAATCACAGGTTCTTCCCCTGAATTCACGTATTTTGCAAGTTATAAAAAAATCTGGTCATCTGGTCAGTGTTTTGATACAATGGAACAAAAGGAGTAATCAGGGATGGCAGATATCAAAAGCAATGTAAAAGAGATGGAAAAGAAAATCAGAAAGCACCGGAAACGGATTGTGATAGTGACCGCAGTTCTTGTAATCCTGGCAGTCAGCGGAATTCTTGCAGTGAGTTATTATTTCCGGCATAAGGAATACAGGGAATATGAAGTGCGGTCTGAAATTGAGCGGAATGACAGTGAAGCTACCAGATACGAATCATTTTCCGGAAATATTCTGCGTTATAATAATGACGGTGCGTTTTATTCGGATCTGTCTGACAACCTGATTTGGAATCAGGCATTTGAGATGCAGAATCCGGAAGTAGATATCTGCGGCAATTATGCGGTTATTGCGGATATGCAGGGAACACAGGTCTATATTATGGACATAACCGGAATGCAGGGACAGGTGACAACCCAAAAGCCGATTGAAGCTGTCTGCGTGGCTGCACAGGGAACTATTGCGGTGCTGACCCAGGAAGACGGTGCGGGTTATCTGGAGCTGTATGATAAAAGCGGCGACAGCCTTGCCTCTGGTGAAATTCATGTATCAAACAGCGGTTATCCGCTGGCGATAGCTTTATCAGATGACGCCAACAAACTTGCTGTATCCATTCTGGACATCAGCAAAGGCATATCCCAGACGACAGTTGCCTTTTATAATTTTGGCCTGGCAGGACAGAATGAGATTGATAATATGGTAGGAACCTATACATATACAGATACGGTTATTCCGGAGATTGACTTTGTGTCCGGCAACAGGATGATTGCGTTTGGCGATACGCAGGTGATTTTATTTGAAGGCGTACAGAAGCCGGAAGAAATTTTGGTGCAAAAACTGGAGCATGAAGTGAAAAGCATTTTTTTCAATACGGAATATTATGGACTGGTCTATGGCGGCGGAGATGCTGAAGAGAGCCGGACAATGGAAGTTTATGATATGAGGGGAAATCTGTGCCTGGAACAGAAACTGAATGGATCATGGCAGAGTATAGAACTGCTGGAGAACCATGAGATTTGCATCCGGGATACGCATGAATGTACGATATATACGCTGTGGGGCGTAAAAAAGTTTACCTATAAATTTGATGATGAGCTGTACCGGATTTTTTCAGGAAGCACAGGCACAAGTTATACCTTTATTCTTGAAGGCAGGATAGAAAAAGTCCGGTTGAAATAAACAGACTGAAAGGAGATAGATATGAACCCGCTTGAGATTGCTGCACTGATTCTGGTTGCCGTGTTTGGCCTGATTGGGTATCGGACGGGATTGCTGCGGATGTTGTATTCGCTGTTTGCATGGGCTTTCGTCCTTGCGTTTGTAACATGGTCTACGCCATATTTGACAAAGTTTCTGGAGGAGAATACCGGTATAGAGACGGTGATACAGGAACAGGCTGTGACGTATCTGGAGAGCCTGGCGGAGAAAGAAATGGGAGAAACTGCCGGGATTTTCGGCATATTGATGGAGGGAACCGGGATTTATGACGGGATTGCAGCGGAAGCGGCGCATTATATTGTAGAGGGGATTGCGTTTTTCCTCTCGTTTTTTGTGATTGGGGTGCTGACACGGACCGCGCTGCACATGTTAGACGCCGCGGCGCATCTGCCGGTTCTGAAAGAAACGAACCGTAACCTTGGAGCGGCTGCAGGCTGCATCAAGGGTGTGGTTATATTATGGCTGCTGTTTTATCTGATTTCTCTGATTGGCGGCAGCAAGCAGGGAGCGCAGCTGCAGGCATATATCGATGACAGCATTGTGCTGCGTTTTTTATATGAGAACAATCTTCTGTTTTTAATCGTGATGAAATTTCTGTAACGACGCAGCTCTGACGCTAAAAATTCCATAAAAAATCTCCCATTTATGGGAGGATACCAGAAAACAGCCTGTTATAGAGGCTGATCATTTTCGGATGGGATATATTGAGCGATATGTTCAAGTCTGCAGTTTAAGATCCTGCATAAGTCATTGAGGGTAGTAGTATTCATTGGTTTATTTTTTCTTAATTTATCAATGGTGGCACTGGATATATGATGTTTAGTAATCAATGTATAAGTTGTTTCCGGAGAATTTTTTAATGTTTTCCAGAACGGCTGATAACTAATCATGTATCTGTGCCTCCTTTTTTATAGGATTAGCATATAATATAGTTTTATACTTGACTATGGTTATGAAAATGACTATAATGGTAAAAAATGTGGATATGTATAAAGAAAAGGGAATCCAAGAGAAAAGATATAAGCAACCGGCAAGATAGGCGGTGATAAAGAAAATCAGGGAATAACAGAAAGACGGCAGATAATGAGCAGGGGGATTTTGCGGCCGAAACACAAATAAAGGACAGACAAAATAGAAAAAGTAAATTTTTCGTGCATCAGGAAAAAAGACATAAATTTAAGAGCCAGAGCTGGTAACAGTACATTGGTATTGCAGGCGATATAGCAATATGATACACTGTGATACACTACCGACGGCGGAGGTATGCATGTGAGATGAGATTTTGCTGCAGAACATCTGCGGCAATGGAAGAGGCGAAAAGAGATATAGAGATCATTGTAAAAAGAGGAGGAAAAGACAATGAGGGAAAAAAGTCTGAAAAAAGTTTTTTGCAAACTGACTGCGGCGGTTATGTGTATATCGCTGCTGACTCCTGCCGTTCCTTTGCAGGCGGCTAATGACGCTGCGGAAAGGGACGCGGTTGAAGCTGCTCCGGTTCTAGGAACAGAGGCTTCCCGGCAATATGATTCTATCGACGGGCTTTCAGGAGACATATTATATGATACGGCTGGCAATCGTGTCAAAGCCTGCGGCGGTGAAGTCCATCAGTTTACCGAGAATGGGGAGACAAAGTGGTACTGGTTTGGGGTGGATGATCTGGAAAAGGCCGAAGGAGAAGAGAAAGATGAGGGAATCCATCTGTACAGCTCCACGGATTTATACAATTGGGACTATGAAGGCAAGATATGGAATTTAAAAGATGCGGCGCATCCCAAAGTCCTTTACAACGAACAAACCCAGAAATATGTGATGTGGGTTTCAACAATAGACGAAGTGGTTGTTGGAACGAGCAGCAGTATCAAAGGACCGTTTACAGAGGTGCGCCAGTATACATCCGATCCGTCAGATGGAACCATTACTATGTTCGGCTTTATCAACCTGTATGAGGAAAAGCAGGGAGAAGCTTATATTTTTTACAACAGCAGCATAGCAAAATTGACAGCGGATTATACAGATATTGAATGCACAAAAGAAAAAACTGAAAGCAGGAAAGAAATTCCAAATCAAGGCCAAATTGCCCAAAGGTACAGCAAGCTATAAACTTACATACACTTCAAGTAAAAAGTCGGTAGCTTCTGTTTCTAAAACCGGAAAAGTAACCGCCAAAAAGAAGGGAACCGCTGTAATTACAGTCAAAACTTATAATGGCAAAAAAGCATCTCTTAAACTAACTGTAAAATAACCAAAAAAGGCGCTGCAAAAAGGAGCCGCCGCACAATTGTGCGGCCGGCTCCTTTTTACAAGTACGGGGAAATGATTCACGCCTTCAACGAAGCGCTTTTGCTCACTCCCCGCAAAAGAGAAGTGTTCGTGGAACCAAAGCCGGATTTTGCGCTTTGCTGCTTGGCCATATCCAGATGCTGCATCGTGCCGCATCCCCCATTCTCATACAGAAAAATCCCGGTTTTGCGAATCAGCGCGTTTGTCGAATTATCCTTGGCTGAATTTAACGCAAAATCCGTCTGCGCGCTTCCAAGATAAATAGCCCCTACGCCTGCCTTTGCCAGCGTATAGAGCACATCCTTCCCGGCCGCGTCTTTTGTCCAGATCCGAAGCTGATGGAAAATGGAATCATTTTCATCAATCCATCCATTCCCATCTTCATCATAAGCGGCAAGATCTGAAAATCCATCACCGCTCTTTGTTCCAAACAGCTCATTTCCATCGTTAATTTTACCGTCTCCATTTTTATCAAGCGCCAGAAAACCGCTGCCGGATGAAAGCTGCGAGATTTCATCCAGAGAACCGTCCGCATCCAGGTCAAAATAAAATGTCTGATCCGATACGCTTGCCGCGTCCGTGTTCAGATTGATCACCAAAGGATCGCAAAGAGCAGCCTGATTGAGAGCGGCATAACTGACAGAGCGGGAATAAGTCTCTTCAAAAGAACGGCTCATTTCCATAGAAAGCTGAAAACGAATCTCTCTTCCGTCTGCGGTTTTTACCGTGCCTGTCGTGGAAAACGAAGTCGTCTCCTCTTCCCTTCGGTAAGCGTAATCGGTTTGTTCCATATAGATACCGCCGCCAGTCTGCTGCAGCAGATTAAGCGGCTGGCCCAGGTTGCTGTTAGACAGCGGATTGGCCTTTAAATTGCCTTTGCCAAAGAAAAGCATCAGCAGATAATTAATGGACTGCTCCTGTATGGCCTTAAGATCCATGGCGGGCTGACTGGTAATCGAGACAGGGCTTCCGATGCTCTGTGCCTGTTTAAATTCGTTAAACAGATCGTTTCCAAGACTCCCGTCGTCAGAATTGCTGTTTTCCCCGGAATCAGACTCTTCACTGTAATGTTCTACAAGCTGCAGGCTGCGGTTCTGCATCTGGCCCATGCCAGAATAGAAGGAGACTGAGGAAACAGCTGTAGTGCGGTCGTAGCTTCTGCGCGATGCCATGGCTACATTGCCTGATTGAATAATCACGTAATATCCTCCTGAAATTGTGTACGTAACTGTTCCGTATTATAGCTGCGATGCAAAATCCATTTCAACCGTTTTTGCGCCGGGATTTTGCACTCTGGAATTAAGAAACAAATGAATGCATTCTTAATATATATCGGAAAAATCTGGAGAATGGTTAACAGCTGTTTTGGCAGTATTTTTCCAGAAAAGGTAAAATCCGAAAATACCAAAGAGAATGGAACCTAAGAAAAACGGCAGGAAATATATTGGGTTTGTATAGAGCGGGCTGTCGGTTGGCATAAAGGTTCCCCAGGCGTTAAATAATATGTGCAGGGAAATGGAAAGGTAGATAGAACCGCCCCTGCTGCATACGCAGCCAAAAAACAGGCCAATCATAAAAGCATAAATCCCCTGGATCAGATTTAAATGGAAGACGCCGAACAGAAATGCCTGGAACAGGTTGGCAGCCCAGAAGGGCATCGCTTTTCTGGCGGAGGAAAGGACAACGCCCCGGAAAGTCAGTTCTTCTGCAATAGGGCCGAATACTACCGCATACAGTATCAGCATCAGAGATGGATCCTGTGTCAGCCCGGCGCTTTCCATCAGTTTTTCATAAAAATCCATCCAGCCTGGGAAAAAGCTGGCGGAAAGTGATGTCAGGACGGCGGAAATCATCTGCAGCCCTGGGATTAGCAAAATCAGCCCAAGAATTAATCCGGGTTTTGCAATCCCTTCGGGCAGTTCCCTAAGATTGCCGTTAAACTGGCGCGTATACCAGAAGCTAAAGAGCAGAATACCACTGAGGGCAAAGATAAGGGAAAGGATGGAGGTGGAGGATTCGCTGCTTGAGACTAACTGCATCATAAGTTCGCTATATCCGACTTTTTTTCCGGCCAGCAGGTTGGAAAAGCAGGCGCGTATCAGATAAAACTCCATCATAGGGATAATCGATGCGAACTGCAGGGCGATGGAAGCAAACAGCGGAAGAAAACTAAAGAAAAAATATCCGGCTTTTTTCATAACAATAAGACTCCTTTTCGTTCATATTTATAAAAAGCAAGATAGCACAAATCGATTTTTTTTTCAATAGGGTGTATGCGACAGCTTTGGATTGTCAAAAAATTTACCGAATCGGGAGATTTTTTTGTATGTTTTAATTGTTGCTTTTTGACATATAATTTTATATAATACTCGATAATTATATTCAAAATACAGTATTGCAAAAATGGTGGTGATTGCATGGGAGAAATTTCGACAGAGAAACTGGAACAGTTTGAAAATGAATTTCGCAATGAAGAGGACAGTATACGCAAAATGCAGGATTTTGAAAAACCGGAGAAGCTCTATGCGGATTTGATCAAGTGTGTCCTGAAATATCATCCTTCTACAGACCTCTCCCTGATCGAGCGGGCATATCATATCGCGGACGATGCGCATAAAGAGCAGGCGCGTAAATCAGGAGAGCCTTATATTATTCATCCGCTTTGTGTTTCCATTATTCTAGCAGAACTGGAATTGGACAAAGAGACGATTGTTGCCGGGCTTTTACATGATGTGGTGGAAGATACGGTTATGACAGAAGAGGAGATTGCCGCGTTGTTTGGCAATGAAGTAGCGCTGCTGGTGGATGGCGTGACCAAACTGGGGCAGTTGTCCTATGAGGCGGATAAAGTCGAGGTGCAGGCAGAGAACCTGAGGAAGATGTTCCTTGCTATGGCAAAGGATATCCGGGTGATTCTGATTAAACTGGCGGATCGCCTGCACAACCTGCGAACCTTAAAATATATGAAGCCAGAAAAGCAAAAGGAAAAGGCAAGGGAGACGATGGATATTTACGCGCCCATTGCCCAGCGGCTCGGAATTTCCAAGGTCAAAACAGAACTGGAAGATTTGTCCTTAAAATATTTGGAGCCGGAAGCTTATTATAATCTGGTAGAGAGCATCGCCTTACGCAAGAGCGTGCGGGATGAATATGTGCAGGGACTTGTAGAAGAAGTCCAGATGCATATGGAAAAGGCCGGCATCAAAGCGGAAGTGGATGGGCGTGCCAAGCATTTCTTCAGTATCTATAAAAAGATGGTTAATCAGGATAAAACACTGGAGCAGATATATGACCTGTTTGCCATCCGAATTATCGTGGACTCCGTGATGGACTGCTATGCAGCGCTGGGAGTGATTCATGAATTGTATAAACCGATTCCGGGACGTTTTAAAGATTATATCGCTATGCCAAAACCGAATATGTACCAGTCTCTGCATACGACTTTGATCGGACCTACGGGACAGCCGTTTGAGATTCAGATCCGTACCTATGAGATGCACCGTACTTCTGAATACGGTATTGCCGCCCATTGGAAATACAAAGAGGGCAGGGTCGGCGTAAGCACTGCCAATCAGGAAGAAGAGAAGCTAAGCTGGCTGCGCCAGATTCTGGAATGGCAGCGGGATATGTCTGACAACCGGGAATTTATGAGCCTTCTGAAAAGTGATTTGGATCTGTTTTCGGATACGGTATTCTGTTTTACCCCTTCAGGCGACGTCAAGAACCTTCCCAACGGCTCTACCACAATTGATTTTGCTTACAGCATCCATTCCGCAGTCGGGAATAAAATGGTGGGGGCAAAGGTCAACGGTAAGTTAGTCAATATCGACTATGTAATCCAGAACGGCGACCGCATCGAAGTGATTACCTCGCAGAATTCCAGGGGGCCGAGCCGGGATTGGCTGAATATCGTCAAGAGCACACAGGCCAAGAATAAAATCAATCAATGGTTCCGCAGTGAATTAAAAGAAGAGAATATTCTGCGGGGCAAAGATTTGATTGCCCAGTACTGTAAAACCAAAGGCATCAATTTTTCCGATATCAATAAAACAGAGTATCAGACGAAGATTCTGAATAAATATGGGTTCCACGACTGGAATTCCGCTCTTGCTACCGTAGGGCATGGCGGTTTAAAGGAAAGCCAGATTGTGAACCGGATGTACGAAGAGTACAAAAAAGATCATGCCGTAGCATTGACCGATCAGGATATTTTAAGCGCGGCGTCCGGCAGCAGTAAGGGTAGGGCGATTCTGGAAAACAGCAAAAGCGGCATTATCGTCAAGGGCATACATGATGTGGCAGTCCATTTTTCCAAATGCTGCAGCCCGGTGCCCGGAGATGAAATCGTGGGATTTGTCACAAGAGGGCGGGGCGTTTCGATTCACCGTACCGACTGTATCAATATGATCAATCTTTCCGAGATCGAGAAGGAACGCCTGATTGACGCGGAATGGCAGCATGGGGCAGATGAGAACGAACATGCCCTGTACTTTGCGGAGCTTAAGATTTTCGGCAATAACCGAACCGGGCTTTTAGTGGATATTACGAAAATTTTTACGGAACGGGAAATCGACATCAGCGGAATCCGCTCAAATACCAGCAAACAGGGTATCGCTACGATTGAAATTTCGTTCCAAATCAGAGGCAGAAGGGAACTCATCAGCCTGATTGACAAGATCCGTCAGGTGGAGAGTGTAATTGATATCGAAAGGACGACGAGCTGATATGGCAAATTTAAGTGTAGAACAATATGTAGTTGGCCCGGTAATGACCAATTGCTATTTTGCAGTTAATCAGGATACAAAGGAAGTACTGATTGTAGATCCGGGGGATGCGGCGCAGGCGTTGATTAAAAAAGCCAATGAGAAGAAACTGATTCCCAAAGCGGTTCTTTTGACCCATGGCCATTACGATCATGCATCGGCGGCGGAGGCTGTGGCAAAGGCATTCGACATTCCGGTCTATGCGGAGGAGCATGAAAAAGAGACATTGGAGACGCCCGCGATCAATCTTTGCAGCATGATGGGAGCGCATGGCGTGGTATTCCATGCGGATGTGTATGTTAAGGACGGCGATGTGCTGGATCTGGCGGGATTTTCGATTCAGGTATTACATACGCCAGGGCATACGAAAGGCGGATGCTGCTACTATTTGGAACAGGAAAAGGTTGTTTTTTCCGGGGATACGCTGTTTAACAGTTCTGTGGGCAGGACGGATTTTCCGGGAGGCAGCGCCTCGACGCTGCTGCGTTCCATTGAAGAGAAACTAATGCATATGCCGGGAGAAACACAGGTATTTCCGGGGCATAATGAGACAACTACGATTGGATGGGAGCGGCAGTATAATCCGTTTTTGTAAGAACAGGCTTCCGGAAGATCCGAAAGCCTGTCAGAAAGGCAGGATATGATTACAGTTCAATTAAACAGGGCAGATTTTGAATACGATATTCACTCTTTGGTAAAGGCTTTTTTTCCGGCGGAAGACGTAGCGGTGTCAGTTGGGAAAAAAGAGGGCGAAGAGGGGATATCGTTTCATATTGCAACCAATTATCAGGAAGACTCGATTGAGATTATATTTTTTGAGGGATCGGATGCAGGGGAGGAGCCAGTTTTAAAGCGTCAGGTGAAGGTGGATTTTTCCAATCGTAAGGAGACGAAAAACAGGTTAAAGCAGGCGTATTATCAGATGCTTTGCGATTATACAGGCCGGACGCTTCCCTGGGGAGATCTGACCGGAATCCGGCCGACGAAGATTCCGATGGCGTTTCTTGAAGAAGGCAAAGACGAAGCGTTTATCCGGAATTATATGAAGCAAACCTATTTTGCTTCGGATGAAAAAATCGATTTGAGCATTGAAATTGCAAAGCGGGAGATTGCGCTTTTAAAAAACATCGATTATGAAAACGGGTACAGTCTCTACATAGGCATTCCGTTTTGTCCAAGTACCTGCCTGTACTGCTCGTTTACCTCGTATCCGCTTGGTATGTGGAAAGACAGAGTGGACGAGTATCTTTTGGCGTTGGAGAAGGAGATCGAGAATACGGCGGAGCATTTTCGGGAGAAAAAGCTGAATACCGTTTATATCGGCGGCGGAACGCCGACGACTCTTGAACCGGAACAGCTGCGGCGGGTAATCGGAAAAATCCGGAATTTGTTTGAGCTGTCAGACTGTCTGGAGTTTACGGTGGAAGCAGGGCGGCCGGACAGTATCACAAGGGAAAAATTAGAATGCCTGCGGGAACTGGGGGTTACGAGAATTTCCATTAATCCGCAGACGATGAAGGAAGAGACGCTGCGTATCATTGGCAGGCATCATACGGCGGAGCAGGCGGCAGAGAGCTTTTATCTGGCCAGGGAGCTTGGATTTGACAATATCAATATGGATTTGATTCTGGGGCTTCCAGGGGAAACGATTGCGGATGTGGAGGCGACTATGCAGCGCATCTGCGAGCTTGCCCCGGATAATCTGACGGTGCATTCCCTGGCAGTAAAGAGGGCGGCGCGGCTGAATCTGTTTCGGGAGGAGTACCGAAAGCTTACGTTTGAGAATACAGCGGAGACAATGGCGTTAACGGCGGAATATGCAGCGCAGATGGGATTAGAGCCATATTATCTGTACCGGCAGAAAAATATGGCGGGAAATTTTGAAAATGTCGGGTATGCAAAGCCAGGGAAGGCGGGGATTTATAATATTTTGATCAACGAAGAAAAACAGACGATAGCAGCATTGGGAGCGGGTTCGATTACCAAGCGGGTAGATTCCGACGGGCGAATTGAGCGGTGCGAAAATGTGAAAGATGTTGCCCAGTATATCGCAAGAATTGGGGAAATGATCGAGCGGAAAAACAAGCTTTTTGGAGTGTGCGATGAACAGATATAGAATTATGATCGTGGATGATGAACCGGATATCGTAACGCTTCTTGAAAAGGCGCTTAATATAGAGGGATTTTATGATGGTGAAAATCATATCCTCTCAGGTATCAGGGTAATTTGTAAAACCATTCCAAAGCATTCAAAGCGCATTTTAAAGCAAATGAGTTGTTCTGGCGCTTTAGGCAGCTTATAATAAAATGTCATGGCTATCAGGGAACAAATTTGGGAGGTGATGATGTGGTTCACATTGCAGTCTGCGATGATGAAGCATATATGTCCGATCAGATCCAAAAAATGGCGTCTGATTTTTTCCGCAGCAAAAATGTGGAAACCGCCATCCTGCAGTTTTCCAGTGGAACAGAGTTGTTAAAGTATAAAAAACCGATTGATATTTTGTTTCTGGATATTCAGATGGAGGATCTAGACGGCATGGAAACTGCAAGAAAGCTGCGCAAGCGCAAGTTTCAGGGATTTCTGATCTTTATTACGGTACTTAAGGAATTGGTATTTCAGTCTTTTGAGGTACAGGCCTTTGATTATCTGGTAAAGCCAGTCGAAGAAGGACAGTTTCAAAAGACCATGGAACGCCTGTTTAGTTCCATGAAACAGGCAGGCGAAGCAAATCTGCTGATCCAGAAAGGCTATGAAAGCCATATTATTTCTTTGGAAGAAATTGTGTTCTGTGAGATTATCGATCGGAAAATATATCTGCATTTGGCCTCGTCCGGGGTGATTGATTATTATGACCGGATTGAACATCTTGAAGCCAGGCTGGGCAGCAGTTTTTTCCGGTGCCACAGGAGTTATCTGATCAATCTGAAGTATTTAAAGAGTTATAAAAATGGGATTGCATATATGGAAGGCGGTAAGGAGATACCCGTATCGCGTCTGCGCAGCAGGGAGTTTTCCGGCGTTATTCTGCAGTATATGAAAAACAGGTAACGATTCTGTTATCGAAAGGAAGCGGATGGGTGGCTGCCGCCAGGGGGATGAAAGCTGCTTTTTGCATATGGGAGGTCTTGGGATGGCGGATTATATGGACTTTTTCAGTGAATATATAATGGGAAGTATGGAGATGCTGTTTGGATTTTATTTCTTTTCCAGGATTCTGCATAAAAAAGTCAGATTTCATTTCTATGTATTGTTTGCGGTATGCGTGATTGCTGTGATTCATTTTGTTCCGGCCGGCACAGTTGCTGTATTTGCGGCATTTGTCCTTTTGCTTACGGCAAGCGGAATATTTATCTGCCAGTCAGATTGGAAGTCGGCTGTTATATATGCGGCGCTGGTGGTTGAGATTATGCAGCTTTGTTATGGAATTGTGAAGCCCTTGCTAAGTGTCGTTTATCCATTGACGTCCGCCTTTGACCGGAATGTAATCGGTATTGCATTTATGCTGTCAGGGGAGCTGGTGTCATTGCTGCTGACAGGGGTTTGCTGCCAGATTGTATGGCGGTATTTTTCCGGCGATGAAACGATAGAAAAGCATTATATGTTCCTGCTTTTTATTCCCGTGCTGATGATATTTATTATGGATGAATATATCAATTCGGCCATATATAGCTGTGTTGTAACAGACAGCAGCAGTATCTCTTTATATACCAATCACTGTCAAATGCTTGTGATACAGCTTTTGGGGATAGCAAGCCTGTTCTGCATTCTGTTTTCCTATAAGAAACTGCTGCAGAACTTTCACCTGAGTAAGGAATTGTCCATGTTAGAGCAAAAAGAGCATTCCTTAAAGCAGTATGTGGAGGAAGTAAAGAACCACTATGAAAAAACAAAGTCATTCCGCCATGATATCAAAAACCATATCGCAGTGATAAAAAGGCTTTTACAAAACAGCAAATCAGAGCAGGCGCTGCAGTATATAGAGGATATGGAGGATATGGCGGAAGAATTATCCTTCCCATGCAGTACGAATAATCCGGTCGTGGATATTCTGGCGGGAAACAAACTGGGAATCGCAAAAAATATGGGAATTGATGTCTGCTGCTCGCTTGTTTTGCCATATCCCTGCAGCCTGCGCGATATTGATATCTGCATTATTTTGTCTAATGCATTGGATAATGCAATCTGCGCATGTAAAAAAATGGATGCCGGAGCCAAAAAATACATCCATGTATCAGGGCGTATACAGGGTGATTTTCTTATGATGGAAATTGAGAATAGTTTTCAGGGAAAGGGTATGCTTCAAAAAGGGACAGGACTGTCAAATATAAAAACAGTAACGGAAAAATATCATGGGGCAATGAGTGTAAAAATACAGGGTACGGTATTTATTTTAAGTGTGCTGCTGATCATTCCACGGCATTTTGAACACATCTTACAGCAAATGGATTAGTCCGCTGCTATGAGCAGCCGAAACAAATCAGGAACGGCAGATTGTTGAAACATACACTGCCCGACGATATCATATGTAAGGAGGAAAAACAGATGTCAATGGAAATTAACAGTAACTACAATCATCTCAAAACGGATTACACAGAGCGGGTGAAGGAAAAACAGGACTCTGACAGGATTGAGAACGCAAAGGAAACAGACACCGGTAAAGCATTTGAGCGGCAGGATGAATATATCAGCAGTGAAAAATCAGGTGCAAAACCGACCGGATTGTACCGGGTAGGACAGGACGAGAACGGTAACCGGAAGATTTTTTATGAAGATCCAAACAAATCTGCTAAAACAGACGAGGGAAAACAGGCCGGGGTAAAGGAAAACAGGCCAGAGAACAGCAAGGATAGCAGACAGAAGAATGTAAACGGGGATTCTGCAGGGGAAGCCGAGGAGAAATGTATTGGAAATACGGACAAGGTTGAACGGGAAATCCGTAAACTGAAAGAGCAGAAACAGCAATTAGAGCGGCAGCTTCAGTCAGCGGATGGAGATGAGAAAAAAGTCCGGGAGTTAGAGAAAAAACTGGCGCAGGTAGAAAATGAATTAAGCCAGAAAGATACGGAGGCATACAGGCGGCAAAATACCGTTTTTACAAATTAAACCGAACCAGAAATTTTGAAAGGCGGCTGGGATAAACAGCCGCTTTTTTGCTGCGGTGCAGTTTTTCTATACTTGATAAGATTTGCATATCTGACGATAATAATTTTGATATGACAATTCAGGAAGGATGGGAGAATAATGGAGTATATAACTGCACCAAAGATGATTTTTTTATTGGAAGATGATTTGAGTTTAATCAATGGACTGACCTTTGCTTTGAAAAAGCAGGGATATGAAATAACAGTTGCCCGCACCACGCTTGAAGCGGATACCTTATGGGCGGAGGGAGACTATGACCTGGCAATTTTGGATGTGTCGCTTCCCGATGGTTCCGGTTTTGAGTTCTGCAGGAAGCTGCGCAGGACTTCCAAAATACCTGTTATGTTTTTGACTGCCGCTGATGAAGAAACGGATATTATTATGGGGCTTGAAATCGGCGGCGATGATTATATGACAAAGCCGTTTCCACTGGCGGTGTTTCTGTCAAGGATTCATGCCCTGCTTCGCAGAAGCGAAAATTTTAATTCTGCGGAAACGGAGCTAAGTTCCGGTGATATCAGGGTCCGGCTTCTAAAGGGTGAAGTATATAAAAAAGGGCGGCTGCTGGATTTGACCGCAAGCGAGTACAAACTTCTGTGTTTATTTTTGGAAAATCCCGATCGGGTGCTTTCGGCAGAGCAGATTTTGGGAAAACTGTGGGATTGTAACGACGTCTATATCAATAATAATTCCCTTACCGTATATATCCGCAGGCTCCGCACCAAAATTGAGGACAATCCAAAAGAGCCGAAGCGGATTGTCAATGTGCGCGGCATGGGATATAAATGGAATACCGCGGATTGAGGTGTACTATGAAACTATTTGTAAACCGGAAAATCAAAGCCCTATTTTGCAGTATTGCTTTATGCATGGCTGTCTTTGCATTGAGTTCCTTGTTATTTATGGCCTTTGAAGTCCAACATTCAGCACTGTATATTGCTATTTGCTCCTTATGCATGAGTGCAGCTGTATTGGCGCTTTGCTACAGATATTTCAGGGAGCAGCATCAAATGATGGAAACTGCTATATCGCAGATTGCAGAATATCTGTCCGGCAATCGAGACGTTACCATTGAATGCAACGACGAGGGTGAACTGTTCCGGCTGTTCCACGAAGTGAATACGCTGGTTTCTGTCTTAAATGCCCATGCCGAGAAAGAAAAAAGCGCAAAGAAGTTTTTGAAACGGACGATATCAGATATTTCTCATCAGCTAAAGACGCCGCTTGCCGCCCTGACGATTTACAATGGAATTATACAGGACGAAGCAAAAGACTTGCCAACGATTCAGGAATTTAGCCGGCTGTCCGGGCAGGAGCTTGACCGTATCGAAACACTGGTACAAAATCTGCTTAAAATCACAAAATTTGACGCGGGTACAATTGTGCTGGAAAAGTCTTTGGAGCATGTGTACGGGCTTGCTGAAACGGTTAAGAACTATTTTTTGTTCCGCGCCGCACAGGAGGGAAAAGAAATTCGTCTGTCAGGCGACGAAACGGTTACGCTGCTTTGCGACGGCATCTGGATCACCGAAGCGATCAGCAATCTTGTAAAAAATGCCCTTGACCATACGAAAGAGGGCGATTTTATCCAGGTTGAATGGCGGGCGTTCGCATCCGTTGTCCAGATTACGGTAAAAGACAACGGCAGCGGTATCTGCCCGGAGGATCTGCATCATATCTTCAAGCGGTTTTACAGAAGCCGCTTTTCTAAAGATACGCAGGGGATTGGGCTTGGGTTATCCCTGGCAAAAGCGATTGTGGAAGCCCATAATGGAACCATTGAAGCTGACAGTACGCCTGGAGTGGAAACCTCTTTTACGATGAATTTTCTGACTCCTACAAAATTGTAGGCTGATTGTTATTTGGATGTAGGGATTCGTTGTTATATTGATATTACCGTAACAGCCCGGTTATTTGTTCTGTTACGTGTTATCAAAAAAGAAAGAGGTGTTTTCAGTATGGATTTATTGGAAGTCAGGAATATTTGTAAGACTTACGGCAGCGGCGAGGCAGCCGTACAGGCGCTAAAACATGTCAGTTTTTCCGTCCCAAAGGGTGAATATGTAGCGATTGTCGGAGAATCCGGCTCCGGCAAAAGTACGCTTTTAAACATGATTGGCGCGCTGGATAATCCCACATCGGGAAAGGTGATGATTGGCGGCAGGGATATTTTTTCCATGGATGAACGGAAGCTTACTGTGTTCCGGCGCAGGAATATCGGTTTTATTTTTCAGGCGTTTAATCTGATACCGGAGCTTACTGTGGAACAGAATATGATTTTTCCGGTATTGCTGGATTATCAGAAGCCTGACAGGAAGTATCTGGAAGAGCTTTTAGCTGTGCTGAACTTAAAAGAGCGGCGGGGTCATTTGCCAAACCAGCTTTCCGGCGGCCAGCAGCAGAGGGTGGCAATTGGGCGCGCCCTGCTGACCAGGCCTTCCCTGATTCTTGCCGACGAGCCGACGGGAAACCTGGATACGCAGAACAGCAGCGAGGTCATCGCTTTGCTGAAAGAAGCGTCGAAAAAGTATGAACAGACGATTATTATGATTACCCACAACCGCAGTATTGCACAGACTGCAGACCGGGTATTGCAGGTATCGGACGGGACGCTGACTGATTTCGGGCGGGCGTGGGACGCTCCTGGGCCGTCTGCTTTGCAGGGCGCAGAGCAGGAAGGAGGCTGGGAATGAAAAGTTATCTTAGCCTGATCCCTATTTCTGCAAAAGTACGGAAACGGCAGAACCTTATGACGATTCTGTGTATTGTGATTTCTGTTGTTCTGGTGACAACGATTTTTAGTGTGGTGGATATGATAATTTGCGCAGAAAGCGAAAACTTAAAGGAAAAACATGGAAACTGGCATATCCGGTTCGAAAATATTTCCACGGATATTGCGGATGAAATCAGCCGGCGCCCGGATGTTGCAGAGGCCGGCTGGCTGGAAACGTTCAATTCCGACGCGGATCAGCCGTATTACATCAATGGGAAAAAAGCGGTATTATGCGGAACGGACAGTGTTTATATGACACAGCTGATCCATGCTGTGGAAGAAGGGGCTTTTCCGCAAAATGATCATGAGGTTATGCTTAGTTCCAATGCCAGACTGGCTTTGGATGTGCAGGTTGGCGACAGCATAACCTTGCAGTCACCTTCCGCGGAAGCTGTTTTTACAGTTTCCGGCTTTGGTTCGGATGATAAGGAGTATTACCAGGGACAAACTTATCAGGTTGCCGTATATCTGACGCGGCCGGCTTTTGCCGGATTTATGGGGCAAAACGGGATTTTGGGCAATCCGGCTTGTTATATCCGGTTTCAAAATGTATCAAACGTTTCCGCTGCAAAGAAAGAAATCAGGGAGCGTTACGGGCTGCCGGAAGAAAGCATTTCTGAAAATACTGCAGTTATGGGCTTAGCCGGGCAAAGCAGTAATAAATCTGTAGGAAATATCTATGCCATAGCGTTTATGCTGTTTATTTTGGTGCTGCTGGCAGGTGTGATGATGATTTCCGGCAGCATGAACAGCAATGTAGCCCAGAGGACAAAATTCTTTGGGATGATGCGCTGTATCGGGGCAAGCCGCCGGCAGATTATCCGGTTTGTGCAGTTAGAGGCATTAAACTGGTGTAAAACGGCGGTGCCCATTGGCCTGATTTTTGGGACGGCGGTCAGCTGGAGCGTTTGCGCCATGCTTCGTTATGGCATTGGCGGTGAATTTGCCAATGTGCAGGTATTTGCGCTCAGCCCTGTCGGGCTTGTCTGCGGCGCCGCGGTTGGAGTAGTAACTGTTTTGCTGGCGGCGAGATCCCCTGCCAGGCGCGCTGCTAAAGTTTCTCCGATAGCGGCAGTTTCCGGTAATGCGCAGGCGTCGTCCGTACAGCATATGTTCAAGGTAAATCTGGGAAAAATCGAGACGACGCTGGGCGTTCATCACGCAACCGCGTCCAGGAAAAACTGGTTTCTGATGACAGCCAGCTTTTCCCTCAGCATTATTTTGTTCCTGTGTTTTTCCATAGGGCTTGATTTTGCACGGGAGTTACTGCCTTCTATGCGGTCGTGGCAGCCGGATCTTGTGCTGAACGGCTATGCCAATGAACGGGTATTGGGTAAACGTCTGGGCAATACCATCCGCCTGATGTCGGGCGTGGATTCTGTCTGGGGCATCGCATACGCTGAACATGTCCCGGCGGTATCCTCACGGCAGGGAATTGACCATGTCAATCTGGTGTCTTATAGCGGCGAGCTGTTAGACAGCGCACAGGAAAGCCTGGTTTATGGAGATTTGTCAGAAATTTACGGGGAAAGCGATCAGGTGATAACGGTTATAAATAAAGACAACCCCTTACAGGTTGGTGATACCGTTGAGATTGCTGGAAAAGAGGTTAAAATCACCTGTTCGTTGTCCTCTGGCCTGTTTCCCAGCGAATACAGTATTATCTGCTCCCAGGAGACATTTGAACGGCTGACAGGAGAACAAAACTACAGCATGATCGGCATACAGTTAGGCGGGGACGCCACAGATGAAACAATACGGGAAATCAGCAGTCTTGCGGAAAGCGATGTAATTTTCTCAGATATGCGTGAAAGCAACCAGGAAGATGCAAGGACATATCTGTCAATGGGTGTGGTGATGTACTGCTTTCTGGCCGTGATTGCTATGATTACCATGTTTTATATTGTCAACAGCGTATCCATGGGCGTGACTGCCCGGATCAAACAGTATGGCGCTATGCGTGCCGTTGGCATGGACAGCGGGCAGGTTACCCGGATGATTGTCGCGGAAGCCTTTACCTACGCCGTTTCCGGTCTTGTAGTTGGCTGCGGCGCGGGAATCGCACTCAGCCGCTTTCTGCATATCATGCTGCTGACGCGGTATTTCGGGACGCCGTGGAAACTGCCGGTTATTATGATTGGCATTATTGTTTTATTTGACGTCGTTTCTGTCGCGGCTGCGGTGTACGCCCCGGCAAAGCGAATCCGAACTATGGCGATTACAGACACGATAAATGAACTGTAACGGTCTTGTAACAGTTCAGCCTGCAACTGTACACTTGCTGCGCAGTTAACAGGCAATCAAGCACAATAGCCGGGAATCCGCCCCCTTTGCCGCAGGCAAACTCAAAAGGGGGCGGATTTTATAACAGATATACCGATTATCAGGAGGAAAGCTCTTTCAATCTATGATGCACAGATAGTTGTCACAATGTTTGCGATCCGGTAAATTATGAAAGATTTTGGAGCCAAATGAAATTGATTTTATCTTAAAAATATAATAAAATGCTGTTAGGTATGGGAGTGGCTATGGAGGAAATCAGAACACGCAGGAGGTTAGGATGAGAAAAGTATTAGGATATTGTTGTATGCTGCTGCTGGCTTGCTGTTTTTCTGCATGTGTAGGAACCAGCTTTAACGGCAGCAGAATAGGTAATGAGAACCAGTTGATCATGGAGTATAACGTTTTTAATACCACGGATGATCAGGATTTGACTTTGGAAGCGGGGGATACGGTTCATGCCGAAATCGTAGCCGCCAGTGGGAGCTTATCTGTAAAAGTACAAAAAGACAATGAGGAACCTGTTTATGAGAACAACAGCATCACGGCATCGGTCAATTTTGACATTGAGATTCCGGAGAGTGGAATATATACCATTACTATTACAGGAAAAAGGGCAAAGGGAAGCGTGAGTTTTGAAAAAGCTGCGGCGCCGGAGACGGAGACTTTGGAAACACAGCAGGCGGCAAAGGAAGTAGAAGCTGATTTCAGTGAAGCATTTCAGGGGCTCAACGGCTGTGCCGTGTTATATTCACCTGCGCAGGAGCAGTATACCTTCTATCAGGAAGCTATGTGCAGACAGGAGAACTCTCCCTATTCTACGTTTAAAATTATTTCAGCTTTGTCTGGCTTACAAAATAATGTAATTGCGGATGAGACAACGAAGATGCATTATAATGGGACTGTGTATGGGAATCCGGACTGGAATGGGGATTTGACGTTTCAGGAGGCGTTTGGGGTATCTTGTGTATGGTATTTCCGGCAGGTGATCGATTTGGTGGGGGAAACAGAAATGAAAGAAGAACTGGAAGAGCTGCAGTATGGGAATTGTGATATTTCAGAGTGGGGCGGCAGTAATATAAATCCTGGAGAAGAATTAAATGGATTCTGGCTGGGTTCCTCGCTGAATATTTCGCCGCTTGGACAGGTAAAGGTTCTGGCGAATATATTTGAAGGACAGAGCGGCTATGACAGCAGCAACGTTGCGGTAGTGAAACAGCTTATGCTGGCAGAGGAAAACGGTACACAAGCTATCTATGGCAAGACGGGCTCCGGGGGAAATGGAGAGGCCTGGTTTGTCGGGTTCTTGGAAGCTGGCGGGGAGAGGGAATATTTTGCGGTATATTTAAACGACAGTGAGAGGAAGGACGAGGTTTCCGGGAAGAAAGCGAAAGAAATTGCAGTGAAAATATTACAGTAAACGTATGATAGAACTAGGATTGACATTTTGGTTATGTTTTTGTAAAATGAGAGCAAGTACTTGCATGGAGGTGAATGTATGGATGATACAAGCCAGAAAATTATTGACGCAACCATGTCTTTGATTCGTGATAAAGGGTACGTTGCTACTACGACAAAGGATATTGCACGTCTGGCTGGCGTAAATGAATGCACTCTGTTTCGGAAGTTTCAGAATAAAAAAGATATTGTGCTGCAGGGGGTGGCGCAGGAAAAATGGAGGGCGAATGTTACGCCGGAGATTTTTCAGGAGGTACAGTGGGAATTAAAACCGGATTTGGAACTGTTTATGAATGCTTATATGGACAGGATAACACCGGAGTTTGTGAATCTATCTATTGGGTTGCGGGCGCCGCAGCTTTATGAGGAAACTGCGCCTTTGATTCGGAAAGTGCCGCAGGTATTTGTTTCTTCGTTGACAGAGTATTTCAGGGAGATGGAGAAAAGGGGGAAGATTCCTCATGCTGATTTTGAAAGTCTGGCAATGACGGTTTTTTCTGCTACGTTTGGATATACGTTTTTAAGCGCGTCGTTTCAGGAGACGCTTTCCAAAACGGATCGGGAGACGTATATTAAAAACAGTGTAACGCTTTTTATAGATGGTGTGTTGAGATTGTAAATTTGGCGCTGAGAAAACGGGCGCCATAAAATATAATTTGGATGCAAGCAAGTACATGCATTTATAGAAGAAAGAGAAGTTGTAAGTTACTGTTATGACAGCGATACGTAACAGCGGAAGATGTACTTTTAGAACTGGATAATAACGGTTGTAAATCAATGTTAGTAATTTAGATTATTTGTAAGATTACAGAGGGGAGTGGCGAAGCGTCGTCAGGGAGAGACTGTAGGTTGAGAGATATGTTTTTGATTAAGTTAATCGGTGGTTTTTGTGGAAAGGTAGATGATTTGAATGGAGATAACAGGAGCGGATTTATTTGTAAAAGCATTGAAAGCGGAAGGCGTGGACACGATTTTTGCATATCCGGGAGGGCAGGCAATTGATTTGTTTCATTCGTTGTATGGAGAGAATGGCATTCATGTTATTGTGCCAAGACATGAGCAGGGACTGGTACATGCTGCGGATGGGTATGCGCGTTCCACTGGAAAAGTTGGCGTCTGTCTGGTTACAAGCGGCCCTGGCGCGACGAATTTAGTGACAGGCATTGCAACTGCAAATTATGATTGTGTTCCGCTTGTCTGTTTTACCGGGCAGGTGCCGACAGGGCTGATTGGAAAAGATGCGTTTCAGGAGGTGGACATTGCGGCAATTACAGCGAGCATTTCAAAGTATGCTGTAACGGTTCGAAGACGGGAAGATTTGGCAGAAGCGATCCAAACGGCTTTTTCTATTGCCAGATCGGGAAAACCTGGGGTTGCGGTAGTGGATTTACCAAAAGATATACAGCGGGAATATGGCAGCGCAAAGTATGTAAAACTGGCGGAATGCAAAGAGAATCAGATAGAGAAGGCATTGCCTGCCGGACAGTTTGGAAAGGCAGTGGAGCTTTTGCGTGATGCGCAGAGACCGCTTTTTTTGATTGGCGGCGGTGTAAAGTTAAGCCGCGCAAACAGGGAGATGCAGATGCTTGCGGAGATTTCAGGCGTACCGGTTGTGACTACGATTATGGGAAAGGGCGCGATTCCTTCCACACATAATTTATATGTGGGGAATATTGGCATACATGGCTGTTATGCTGCAAATATGGCAGTCAGCAGGTGTGATGTGCTGTGTTCTATCGGAACAAGGTTTAACGATCGTATTACTGGAAAGACGGAACAGTTTGCGCCAAAGGCGGCGATTATCCATATTGATATAGATGCAGCTTCTATTTCAAGGAACATTCCTGTGGAAGTTCCGATTGTGGCTGACGCAAAAGAGGCAATCCGCGTATTGACAGAACAGGCAGAGCCGTTTGGCGGCAGACGATGGGTGCAGCAGATTGAGGATTGGAAGAAACGGTATCCGCTTGCTATGAAAAAAGAGGGCATGACGCCGGAAAAAATTATTCGCTGTATCAATCAGACGTTTGACCATGCGATTATAACGACAGATGTAGGGCAGAATCAGCTATGGGCGACGCAGTATCTGGATGTAAATGAAAACAGGCAGATGCTGACATCCGGCGGCTTAGGAACAATGGGATATGGTTTTCCTGCGGGGATTGGAGCTAAAATAGGAAATCCCCGGACAGATGTAGTGGTAATTTCCGGAGACGGCGGTATGCAGATGAATATTCAAGAAATGGCCACAGCTGTTGTATATGGACTGCCGGTTATTATTTGTGTCTTGAATAATGGGTATCTGGGAAATGTCAGGCAATGGCAGGAGATGTTTTTTGGCAGATGTTATTCTGGCACATGTATGCGCTGCAGAAAAAACTGTGCCCCGAACTGTAATACTCCGACAGAATGCTGTCCGGACTATACGCCTGATTTTGTAAAATTAGCGGAAAGCTATGGCGCAAAAGGGATTCGGGTGACAGAGGAAACAGAGATTATGACAGCATTGGAACGGGCGAAACATACCCAGGATGTGCCAACCGTTATTGAATTTATCATAGAACAGGAAGAAAATGTGATGCCGATTGTTCCGCCCGGAAATAGATTAGAGGATATGATTTTGGGGTAAGAACAACATAAACAACCGTACTTTACTTTTATTACCTCAAAATGGATGCAGTTGAAACTCCTGCCGGATTGTGGTAGAATCCGTTTATGGAACCCATGACAGGGGTGGCAGCCTCCCGAGCCAATGACCGGCTTGCCGGAATACATAGGAAGGGAGGTGGCGTCAATGACAGCTGCAGATATCATTTTGATATTCATAGGGATAATCGGCTTGCTGATTGCCTTTGGTAGTTTTGTTATAGCGTTGCTTGCCTTTCTCGACAGAGATAAGGATCACAAGCAAAAAAAATAATGCCCACCCTGTTGAGACCAGGATGGGCGCCTCTCGCTGAGAGGTAACTGCCTTTGCTTGGGATACTCCACCTTTGGAGTGGGGCTCCATGGAGGACGTCTGCTGGAGCAGACGTTCTTCTTTATCTAAAGGATAGCATAATCTGTAAGAAAGTTCAAGGAGTTTATTTTCCTGGTTATGGAGTAGATTTGTTACATTTCATACTGGATATGCGAAAAATTTCTGAAAAACTGGCGTGGCCGTGAAATGTAACGTAGATTTTGCATGTAAAACATGCTAAGATAATTTGTGTCTGGCAGGGTACTATCCAACAGATTATTTTAAGTTACAGGAGGAAGAATAAGATGTATATTACAGGAACATATTGGGAGAATTATATTGGTGATACGGATGACAGTCTGACGCTTGTGGAATATCTGGCAGGAAAGCGAAAAGAAGAAATTTCGATTCAGGAGATTTTTTCTGATTTTGGACTGGACAGATTACAGGGAGAGTTCCGGGAACCGGAAGAGCCATTGGTGTTTGTCAATGACGAAGGATGGGAGATGGAATTGCATTATGCAATTGTGCTGATTACCGATCTTGCAGCTTTACTGTTGGAGTGTAAAGTAAGCGGCGGTATAGCTGTGCGCGATCTGGGCGTAGAAGAACCGGATGCACCGGATGTGATTCACATCACGGCCACACCGGACGAGCATACGCTGATCCACAAGTGTCTGACGGAGTTTGTGGCTGCGCCGCTTACCTATGATCTGAGTGAAATGATGCCGGAAGAAGATATGCTGGAATTTGCCGGGATTTGCGAGAAATTAAGAAAAGAATTATATGATTGCCCCAACAATTCCAGCAAGTAAAAGCATAGCTGCAGGAACCAGATACTTTCTCGGATGATGCCACAAATCGCTTTCTATGCTCCAGTTTCGGATGGGATAAAACCATTCCAGCAGGACAGAGCAGACGGCGCTTAGCAGAGCAAAGAATATGGAGATCAGGATGATAAAGACGGTTATGCCGCCGATCTGTATCTGCCAGCTGCAGAGAAAAATTACATCTGCAGTCATATTGCATACGAAGATAAACAGGCAGTAAGGCATACAGAAGGATTTCTTCTGATCAGGCAGAAAACGGACAGCCTGTTCCAGCGCCGGATCACAGGACAGCAGGATGCAGATGGGCGTATTCAGGCAAAGGATGGCAAAGCCAATGGGGAGAATAAACAGGCCTTCTGTCTGCTTGAAAAATTGCGGCAGCACACATGCCACACACCATAGGACGGCTGTGTTCATCCAGTAGTTTTTGTGGGCGTTCAGGTATCGAAAGAGATAATGCCATATTATGCAGCGCCTGTGGCTTGTTACGGTCAGACTGTTTGTTCCATTTGGACGATAAAACGAATATCCGTCTGCATTTCGTAAAAGCAGAAGCGCAAAGGCGCTGTCAGCGGAAAGCGCCGGCAGAAACCACTGTGTGTTCCACAAGAACAAAGCAGCGGCGATGACAGCTGCCAGCCAGAGGATAGCCAGATACCGGCATTTTTTCAGAGAAAAGAGGACGGCTGCTATCAGGGCTGCATGGACTGCGCATAGGATACTCCCCAAAAATTCTGCCGGGGTCCGGATGGATACGGCGAATACAATAGCTAAGAGGGTGGCTGTTTTTGTCAGAATGGTATAGGCTCCCAAAGCGGCGGTATAGGAAAAAACAAATTCCTGCCGCTGAAAGGGAAGCATCAGCATATGCTGCATAGCAGCGGCATTGTCCGCAGAGGAAAGCGCCTGCCACATCACTCCGGCGGTAAATGTAGTGGTCATCAGGTATATGATAAACGGTGAGATCTGTATCTGAAATCCCGCATTCCGCAGTCCCAGGAATACAATCAGGCAGATCATAAGCGTCCGTATCAGTTTCTCATATTTTGTTCCAAACAGTTTTTTAGCAAAAGCGTTCCATATCATGTTCATCGTGCAGAGCCTCCCGAATATCTGCGGCGTTGATTTGTCCGCCTTCAAATGTCTGCCGGATTTGTCCGTTTTCTAAAACAAGCGCCCGGTCAGAAGTCAATGTAATACTTTCCAGAATATGAGAAGAAAACAAAACCGTCCCATATTTCTTATATCCAGCAATCTGCCGGTATAAATATTCCGTACTTTGGAAATCCAGCCCGTTTACCGGTTCATCGAGAAGAAGCAGCTTAGGCTTTAGGGCAAAAGCAGTGATCAGAAATACTTTTTTCCGATTGCCGGTAGAAAGATCTTTTAACAGGACATCTGTATAGTCTTCAAAGTGAAATCCCTGTATCAGTTCTGCCAGATGGGGCAGCTTTTGCCCATAAGCGGAAAAGACATAGGATACGTATTCCCAGAATGTGAAATAGGAAAAAGAAGTATCCTCGGCAAAAACCGTATAGCGGCTGGTTTTAAACTCCCGTTCCCGAAATGTTACAGGCTGGCCGCAAAACCAGATGCCGTCAGAACTAAATGTAGGGAGCAGGCCGGACAGCGTCCGGATAAATGTGGTTTTTCCGGCTCCATTCAGGCCAATCAGCCCTACCGTCTCATGTTCATTCAGCTCAATTGAGAAGTCCGAAAGTACCAGCTTTTCGCGGCTGTACCATACATTTAAATGTTTGATGGCCAAAAGAGGAGCGCTCATATTATCTGCCTCCTTTGCCGTTTTGCTTCCATGCCGCATAAGCGGAATACAGCAGGACGACGCCTACAATACTATAGAAAGCAGCCATTTCCAGGTTTCCGGATACACCGCTTACGATAGCAGTGATCAGCCAGATTACAGCTAAAATTCCTCGAATATATACATGTCTCATACAGATTACCTCCTTGAATGGTTCTTGTTTTGTTGTTTGATGATATCTTTATTATATCTGAAATATGGCTCTGTGCGAAAATGTCCGCAATTGGCAGTTTTTTGACCGTAAAAAGGGAATGGTTTGTTATTTGGCTGATACACCCTGATACGATAAAGTGACAACAGCCCGAAATACGTGTTCCGTGTAAGACGTCTGTACCATACCATCATATTTTTCGGCGGCAGCCTGGGCGCTTTTTAATCCCCAGCCATGCAGTCCGCCGTCTTCTTTGGTTGTTTTCAGGATACCATGCTCCTGTATGGGGGAAGCTGCGAAACTGTTTTCTGTCTTGATGACCAGCATTTGATGGATACGGCGGATCGTCAGCCGGATAAACCGTTCTTGTGTCTCTGGCGTTTGTTTTGCCGCTTCTAATGCATTATCCAGCAGATTTCCCAGTATTGCGCACAAATCTGCACTGCGCAGGTTCATATGACGGGGAAATTCAACCTGTGCCTGGTATTGTATGCCATTGGCTTTTGCTGCTGCGGCTTTGCTGTTAATCAGATAGTCTATGGTTTCATCACCAGTCCAGACGGTATCCGTGATTTCCTGTACCGGCGCCTGCAGTTCGTCCAGATATTGCATTGCTTCTTTTACTTTTTGGTGGGAAAGAAGCTGGCGCAGGACTCCGATATGGTTATGGACATCGTGAAACAGCTTTGCATGGATGGCATAAGCGTTGTTTAGGGAAGTATAGTCCCGTTCCAGCAATTCTGCCTGTTCGGATTTTAGTTTTGCAAGTTCTTTTTCCATCTCATATTGCCGGCTGATCCGGAACACCAGAACAGACATCATCAGAACAACGGCCAGAATTGTCCACATATCCAGCGTATCATCTGCAATGGTAAGGGCTGTCTGTTCAGATAAAGATACGACAGCAAGAAAACCTGCCAGAACTATGCCGGAAGCAAATCGGAATGTGGGTTTAAAAAAAGACAGCGCCAGAACAATCAGCAGTCCATGAAGCAGCCAGACCGCAATCTGGCCGCATCCTGTTTCATTGTCCAAAAATGCCGGAGAATGGAACAGCACGCCGGACCACGCGGCAAATAAAAACTGCCAGAATAAGACTCCAATTTCGTAAAAGATGCTGATAAACAGACTGATTCTGGTATCTGTCTGTTGAAAACGGTTAGAACAAACCGTAATCCAGACGGACTCCAATGCCGCGCGGTAAACATCCGGCATACCTGTCAGAAACAGTCCGGCAGAGAGAACAGCAGCGCCGGCTGCTGCCAGCGCCATGCTTTGTGTTCCGGGTTTTTTTGCAGGCAGCAGGGAAAGTATAAGGGACATGCAGACAAGGATGCGCACGCAGCCTGCCGCAATTGCTGAGAACAGAAGAAGCCAGTGCATCATATATGTTTCCCCCAATACGTATTAATCTGCTCTTTTACTTCCTGCAAATGTGAGCGGCTGATAGGAAGAGATACACCTGTGTTCAGAACAGCCATGCTCTGTTTTACCTGCAGGATATGGATAATGTTTACAATACAGCCCCGGTCAATATAAATAAATTCTTCCGCCCCCAGCTCTTCATATACCTGCTGCAGGCTTTTCCGCACCTTAGATACTCCGCCGGCAGCTGTAATACAGGCATTTTTTCCATCGCGTTCAATATAATAAATATCCCTGCAGGGGATTTTTTCCAGACGGTTGTTGGTCTGAATGGTATAGAATGTCCCATCTTCGAGCAGAATCAGCCGAATGGCATCCTGTATCGCTGCAGGAAGCCGTTTCTCTGTGTCATGTTTGGGCACATACCGAAATACAGACAGTTCAAACGCATCTATGGCATATTCCAGATGGGAAGTGATAAAGATAATCCTGATATCTGGCAGATACGGCCTGATTTTTTCTGCTATCTCCATGCCGGTATTGCCAGGCATTTCGATATCCAGCAGAATCAGGTCGTAGAAAAAATGATCTTCGGTAATATCATAAAGCAGATTATCACTGGCAGTATAAAGCGTTATTTTTCCAATACTTTTGCACTGCTGCAGGCAGTTTTTGGCAATTTCTTTATGGCTTTGGACGGCGGCTTTGTCATCGTCACAAATCGCTATGTGCAGCATAGTATCACTCCTGTAATTTTTTGGTGTTTTTATTATACCGCATGATTGTAAAATTGCAATTTTTATGTTGTGTTCTTCTCGCAGGTTTTGTGATACTGGTTACATTTCACACCCACGCCAGTAACTTAATATTTTTGTCGTCAGATTACAGAGGGAGTGGCAAAGCGTCCGTCAGGGAGAGGGCAGGGCAGAGGGGATTTATTTTGTTCCGATGCTCAGGTTTAAGTGTTTCTAAGCAGTTTCCATAAGTTTGTACAATGCGGACGGAACCGCCCTGAACACGCCGTCCATGGCGTGGTCAGGGCTTCCG
>CAJUPF010000019.1 GCA_910588565.1 uncultured Lachnospiraceae bacterium | reverse complement strand
CCTCTGTCCCCGGTTCTTCCGTTCCTGGTTCCTCTGTCCCCGGTTCTTCCGTTCCCGGTTCTTCCGTTCCCGGTTCCTCTGTCCCCGGTTCTTCCGTTCCTGGTTCTTCTGTTCCCGGTTCTTCTGTTCCTGGTTCCTCTGTCCCTGGCTCTTCCGTTCCTGGTTCTTCCGTTTCTGGTTCCTCTGTATCCGGCTCTCCTGGCGTCACTGTCCCTGGCGGATCTACCGGCGATGGGCCAGCGCCATAAACAGATTCACTAAAATCCCCTGTCTGAATTAAATATGCTTTAAATATTTCCTGTTTCAGACGTTCCACCTCTGTCTCATGGGCACGGAGATTATTATAACCTCCCGGTAATACATTAACTTTTATTAAATCGCTCTCTACCGCCTCTTTCATCAACAGACGCAGTTTTTCAGGATTATTAATTACAACAGGCTGATCTTTCCATGTAATCGTAACCGGCTTTAATTTATCGATCTTTTCAATCCTTTTCTGAAACATCGCATTCTTAAACTCAGCCATTGTCTCATAAGCGCCGTCAAATATATGATTTAAAATATATTGATCTGACAGAATCGTCTGATCCGATTTGGCAGATTCTTTATACTGATTGGAAATATAAGGAACCATTCCACCATAATATCCATATTCGGCAAGTAATTCAAACGCCTGACGACGGATCATAACATCACCGCTGACGCCATAGTCATTCTGTACTCCAGCATAATTAGCGCTAAAAAGCGGCACAACATAATAGCCATTTCTCGCCAGAGTTCCCGTTGTTTTCGTCCCATCTACCTCATAGCGGGATACAATGATACTGTCACGGATCAAATCTTCAATGGTATTCAGCTCCTTTGCCTCGTCCAAAGTCAGCTCCCTTACTAAATCCAGATAATGTTTAGAGCCTTCCTCTCCCTGGTTCACCCTTTTATCCGGATCTTCAATCTGCTCAAGCTTGTGGAACCATTTCATCTTCTCTTCTGCACTTTTCGTAAGCATAACGTCTGCTTCTGCATAATCCAGTGTATAAATAACATCTAAGATACCGCTCATATAGCTCTGCAGATCTGATTCATCCTGAAACCGTTCCGGTAATCCATTATGATACCGGTCACTGACTGCCTGGCGGTCATAGATTAAATTCAGATTAAACGCAGGCGGATCATTCAGCTCGTACGGTTCAAACATTCCTCTCGTATAGACCTCCGCCAGCATACCATCCCGCGAACCATACCCATTCAGCATAATTTCAGAAACAAGCATATGCGTCAGCTCATGGGCATATGTTGCATACCCCCGTTCTGTCAGGGCTTTTGATACATAGTAACGAATGCGCGTACCTTCCGCCACACCATCGGCAAACATATAGGCGCCATACAAATTCAGAGGCGTAAAAAATTCCCTGACGCCCAAAGCGGCATTCTTTCCAAATTTATCCGACCATTGGACAATCGTATCGGGATCGATCCGCAAACTGTCCAAAACGACACGGTTGGATGCAAGCAGCCCTTTCTTTTCCGGTGTTGCAATCCGGTACCAACAGTCAATAAAAGCCTTCTGCTGCTTAGCGGCCTGTTCCAGCTGCTGCAGAAATTTTTCCCGCAATTCTCCGTAACGTGCGGGATCTGATTCTTTCAAATTCCTGTCTATATAACAATCCACTATCCCATAAGTGATTGTAGCGGGGTTCGCAATTACATAAATACTGTCCTCTGACACAGTCAGCAGCGGCAAAATATAGGCACGGGAAATTGCATCGCCATACAGTCTATTGTATAGTCCGGTATCTGTACCGTTCCAGACGGATGATTCCTCCAGTATATACGCCGGGCTTTCCTGCAAAAACCACTCATTCATCGGCGTATCCGGCATCCACTTTTGCCTGTTTTCTTCCATAAACTCTTCCAGCGTCGCAGCGGAAGTAACCGGCCAAAAGATCTTATTATATCCAAATACATTGGCATTATTAGAAACCTTTAATGTATCGCCTCCAATACCCCCGATATATATCAGCCATTCTAAAACGTTCTCTATTTTCCCGTACATATAAGGCTTCGACTTATAAAGAAGCACATCCTTAATATTATGCCCTCCCATATCAAAGTCATACAACCGCTCAAGATAGGTAAGCCCAATCAGCAGTTTTTCTTTATTCTGCAGGATCTTATCTGTAAAAAATGCAGCGCCCTTTTGTTCCGCACCAGCGGTACTGTCAACTACTTTCTGTATGATCTCTCCAATTTCCGCCTGCACATCCGCAAACGCCTCTTCAAAAGACATCACTTTTATATTATCCTGATTTAATTCTCGTATAGCCTGTTCGTCACTGATATCTGCAGGGCTTTTCCCTTCCCGCAGGGCAATCTCTGTCTTTTTACTTAGCTTATCCGTCAAAGAATACCGGGATGGCGCCAGTAATTTCCCTATGATTTCATTGTTTTCATAATCAACCGCCTGCAGAGCCGCTGTTGTATCCTGGCTCACCGTTTCTCCACAGCTCGCCGCCAAAGCAACCATTGACGGAGCCAATAACACCATCATAATAAATAACGCTGCTATTGCAATTCTAATCTGTTTCATACGCATCCTCCTTATGTTTTATATCTTTTCGGTATAAAATGCTGCCATGTCAAACCATATTGTACTGTCTCAATGCTTACATAACTACTCCTTGGTGAAGCGCTGCGCCTGATACAGGAACGCTTAGACTCCAAAAACTTCTACGCCTGCAACCCGGTAATTGACAAAAACTGCAGCTGCAAATAAATAAAGATATCGCTACTGCCAGTCTTTCTGGTATCAAATAAAGATATCCCAGCAAGGATCAGACTTTATATGCCCTTTTTCGATTCTTGCCGGGATATTTTTCATATTGCTAAATCAATCCCGATGCCCACTGCTTCATCTTCTGAAACGGATAGCCGGATGGCCCGCTTCCCACTGTATCTGACATCTGGCAGTCAAAAATACGTGTTTTTTCTTCCAGCAATCCCATGACTGGCGCTTTCTCTGATTCTTCCGCCAAAAGCAGTACAATCAGTCCCGCCTCAAGAAAACTGCGGATATAGCATAATTTCCGTTCATCCAGTTGCCCAGGTGCAGCCTGAATGGTATGGAATCCCATGCGGAGCAGATAACGCTCGGTAAAATTCATCTGTTCCTGAGCGCTTTCCCCATTTGCAAACAAAATCAGTCCTGCCTTCTGTCCAAGAGCCAATTCCCGTTCCAAAGCGGTCACTTCCCGCCCGTCTTCTTTCCAGGCTTCCCCGGAAACCGTATGTATAATATTGCCATAGGCCGCCAATGTATCCTTCTCGCGTTCCATTACCCGGATCGTACCGAACCTGTGAAGCTCCTTTTCACAAGCCACAGCCATCTGCTTTGGAAAACACAACTCACAACGGGCTAGTCCATTCCTGGTAATATACTCCGCATATCTGTGTTCGCCCGTATTCACATCTACCTGATAGCAGATTTTAGTCACCGCTGCAAAAGCCTCGGATGTTCCAATTTTTACCCGGTAACGCTTTCCCTGGGTCAGACGGTTGTCCGAAATCCACAAAAGATCCACCTCGATACGATCCGTAAGGGAAAGCACATCCTCATTTGTCACAACATATCCTCTTGCCACATCCAGCTCCCGATCCAGTTCAATTCCAACTGGAGCGCCTGCTTCCGCTGTATCCGCCATTTGATCCAGGCAGTAAATCCCGGCAATGTTTGCCCGTCTTCCCGTAGGGTATATAAACACCTCATCCCCCACCTGTAACCTGCCCGATAACAATTCTCCCTGTATCACTCTCTTTTTGATTACAGCCCCTTTTATCTGGCTGGATTTGCAGATTCGCTGTACAGGCATACAGACATATCCGGCTGTCTGCAGCTGCCGCTCCTTCGTCTGTGCCAAAACATCCAGCAGAGAACCTCCCTGATACCATGGCATTTCTTCACCGGGCTTTATGATATTTACACCGCTTTTTGCCGCTGCCGGGACAATTTTATATGTACAGTTTTCATATTCCTCCATCATCTGCGCTATTTCTTCCGCCAGCTGTGCAAAAACTTCCTGGCGAAACGCTGCCATATCCATTTTATTCACCGCAAAAATCATCGTTCGGATTCCCATAAAATAGCAGATTCTGGTATGCCGCCTTGTCTGCGGCACAATTCCCTTGTTTGCCGCAAGCATAATAACCGCCGTATCAGAAGTGGACGCAGCAAACGCCATATTGTGGGTATATTCTTCATGTCCGGGTACGTCCGCCATCAGAAACCGATAATTTCCCCAGTCGAATATACTGTCAGAAACAGAAACCGTAATCCCCTGACGCGCTTCTTCTTCTGATGTCCCTGCCAAAAGCGCGTAATCCACACTATTGTCCTGCCTTAAGAACGCGGGATTTCTCTGAATGGCTTCCTGCTCCTCTTTGCTTTTCGTATCGTAGAGAATCCTTCCGATTAATGTAGATTTGCCATCATCCACACCCCCGCAGGTAATCAGCCTGCGGATATTGGATTTGGAACAAAGCTGTCTGGCAAGCCTGTAAAATTCTGCATCTTCTGCTTCCTCCCCAAAGGACAGCAGCGGTTTTTCCGGATATAATGCCAGCTCTGACCATTTTTCTACAAACGCAGCGTCTTCCTGGCTCATCTTCTGAACCGACGCTTCCCTTCCCCTGGAAAATAATTCCCGGAGCCGAAAAACCGTTTCCCGTTCTATCGCGTTGAAACCTTCTGACCGTATCCCCATAGATACCCCCTTATCTGTAACACTGTACTCTCAGAATCTCTTTCCTTTGCATCTAAATACCACACAAACATCTAAACTAAACAGGCTTATCTGTCCTCCTCCACATTTACACTTGCCTGTGAAATACGAAACTGCACCTGGCCGCTTCCCTGCCTGACCAGTTTCATCAAAAGTGTCCATATCGTATGCACCTGGGAAATCAATACTGCATCTGCATCCACACTATGTTCAAGCAGCGTATGCAGAGAAAACAGACGCATTCCCTTCGGCGGCAGGAAAATATAATTCATCGTCCGCACCTGTGTGCCTGATGTCTTAATCATTTCATAGGAAATCATGCAAAATTCTTTTCCCCTGTAATTACAGGAATAGGAAACATAACATTCATCCACGACCCAGGTCAGCCCGCCTTCTTCTACCGTATATTTTTCGTCGTTCCCTTCTGTCGTCTGCACTTCCAGACGCCAGTGCAGTCTGCCTGCTTCTGTATCCTTCTGCATCTTCATCAATGTCTGTGTCAGTTCACCCGATTTCATGTATTCCTCCTCAAAATCCCATAACTATTATTCCCAGGAAAGCTGCTCCAAAAGCTTCCCATGCACCACAAATCTTCTTCCTACAGAAGTACAGGTGGAAAGCGTCACAATCCGATCTGTACGCCCCGCCGTAATCTCTGTATCCTTGTACCGCCGCCGAAGCATCGCTTCCACAAATTCCTGATATACTGTATCTTCTGTAAATCCCACCTGATACACTGTGTCATCCGCGTTTGCTTCATACCAGGCAAAAACCGCATATCGGAATATATTCTCCTGGGTATAAATTGTAAAACACGAGTTTTCCTGAAAATAGCCCTGATTGGTTCCATACTTTTTCAGTTCTCCAAACATACTCAAATCCCGCATGTTGTGTCCATAAATAATCGTATGCAAATCGGAAAAATCCGGCGCACAGAGGCAGTCTAAAAAAATACTCCCGGCTTTATTCTCCGTCCGATCCGCCATTCGGTACAAATATTCTTCATTGTCTTCTCCCTGCAAAAGCGGATAATTAATCCCGTTTTTATCAAACCGAATCCAGCCTACAATATCCGCATTGATCCGTTTCAGCGCCTCAAAATCCACCATAAAATCACGATAATTGGCCGTATCCTCTGATGCTCTCTCTTCGGCAGGTTCCTTCCCGGCATCTTCTTTTGCATCGTCCGTTTCTGTATCTTCTTTCCCAGAAGATGCCACTGCTGTAACAGCATGTTCAATGTCTGAATAAAATTCAGTTCCTTTCCGGTATTCCATTTCAATCCCCACAAGCTGGTACAACGCAATCCCAACCAGAAGAATTCCTGCCGCAGTACGGTATTTCTTAAAATTTTCGCAGGCTGATTTCTTCATCGTTTATCTGTTTTCCAATGGATTTGATCTGGATATAATAACTGTAATCTTCATTGACTTTGACCTTGACCCGGTCACCCGCTTTCCGTCCGAATACAGCTTTTCCAATCGGCGATTCCGTACTGATCAGGCCTTTCAGGGAATTTCCGCGCACAGTTGTAACTATGGTAAATACTTCTGTAACATCGTCTTCTTCAAAATAAACCTCTACTGTGTTATGAATCCCCACCTCATCTTCTTTTGACTCGGCGGATACCACTTTTGCCGTTTTAATCATTCGTTCTAAATACCGAATGCGGCTTTCATTCTGGTTTTTATCCTTTTTGGCCGCATGGTATTCAAAATTTTCACTTAGATCTCCATGGGCTCTCGCCTCTTTCACAGCTTCAAGAGCCTCCTTGCGCACCACTAACTTTCGGTACTCAATCTCCTCTTCCATTTTTTCAATATCCTGTCTGGTCAATTCATCATACATACTAATTCTCCTGCAAAATCTGTTTCCATGCTTCCGCCAGCCGTTCTAAGGAAAATGCTGCATTTGCAGGGCTGGTGGATGGAAGCCCGGTAATCTGACGTCCTGTCACAGGCTCTGCATACTTCTGATACAGGCTTTCTGCCTTTTTTCCATTGGCATAAATTTCCTGGATAGGGGCAGCTTCTAAGATACGGTTAATATCATTTATCGTTACATTACGGATACTGCTGTCACTCGAACCCGTAATATCACAGCTTTCTATTACATCCCAGACTGCAATCCGATGCTTCGCTAAAAATGCTTTCTTTTCCGGAATTTCCGCCGGCTCCTCCTCGTGATATAACAGAGCAAGAAGTTTCCAGAACCGATTCTTGGGATGTCCATAATAAAACTGCACTTCCCTGGATTTTACCGACGGAAAACTGCCTAAAATTAAAATTCTGGAATCTTTCCCATAAACCGGCCCAAATTTATGCGTCTCATGGGTTCCTTTATTCATATATGCTTCCCATCCTGAATATCATAACGGACCGTTCCCTGATTTTAACGCCGTATCCTGCCTTAACAGGCGTTTTCATAACACTGTCCTCCTCATAAGTATCCACAACCTGATACCAGCAGTGATCCAGTGACAGCTTGGGCAGCTGAATTGAAAGCGGTTCCCAATACGTATTAACCGCCATATACACAAGATCATCCGCATTCTTCGTCCGTCCTGCATACATAATTCCGATATAATGGGAATCCTCATGCAAATTGCTTTCCCAAGGTATCACATCATGGACACTCTGTACCGGAAATGCATAACTGCAGACAGGCGTATTTTTGCGGATCGGATCGTGCTGCTTGCGAAATGCAATCATATATTTGAAAAATTCAAATATATCTTTATTTTTCTCCAGCAGATTCCAGTCCAGCCAGGAGATAATATTGTCCTGGCAATAAGGGTTATTGTTGCCAAACTGAGTATTTCCAAACTCATCTCCCGCCAAAAACATTGGAACGCCCCGGCTTAACAGCAGAACTGCCGCTGCGTTCTTCATCATACGGATACGCAGCCGGTTCACGCCTTCATCGTCCGTCTCGCCTTCCGCTCCGCAGTTCCAGCTTAAATTATCGTTTGCGCCGTCTGAATTATCCCAGCCGTTTGCCTCATTGTGCTTCTGATTGTATGCATACAGATCATACAGCGTAAATCCATCGTGGCAGGTAATAAAATTGACCGAAGCATTACAGCCGACCCGCTCAGCATACAAATCCGCAGAGCCAAAAATTCTGGTAACCGCCACATTCGCTTTTCCCAAATCTCCCTTTAAGAAAGAGCGCAAATCATCTCTGTATTTTCCATTCCACTCAATCCAGCGGTTCCAGGACGGGAAATTCCCTACCTGGTACAGTCCGCCCGCATCCCATGCCTCGGCAATCAGCTTGACATTTCCAAGCACCGGATCAAACGCCAGAGACTGCAGAAGCGGCGGCTTGCTCATCGGCGATCCGTCTTCATTTCTTCCAAGAATACTGGCAAGGTCGAACCGGAAGCCATCCACCCGGTAACTGACTACCCAGTAGCGCAGGCATTCGAGTATCATCTGCTGCACAATGGGATGATTGCAGTTTAACGTATTGCCGCAGCCGCTGAAATTATAATAATACCCATCCGGCGTCAAAAGATAATAGATCTGGTTGTCCAGCCCCTTAAACGAAATCACCGGACCATCTTCATTCCCCTCTGCCGTATGGTTAAATACCACATCCAGATACACTTCCAGCCCATGTTCATGCAGTACCTTTATCAGCTCCTTGAGCTCATTTCCTTCCTGATTATGCTCAATCCGGGCAGCATAGCTCGTATTCGGGGCAAAAAAACTGATCGTATTGTATCCCCAGTAATTCAGAAGCTGATTTCCCTGATATTCCCTCATATCTTTTAGTTCATCAAATTCAAACAGCGGCATCAGCTCCACCGCAGTCACGCCAAGCTCCAGCAGATAGGGGAGTTTCTCTAAAATACCTGCAAATGTGCCCGGATATTTTACGCCGGAAGAAGCGTCTTTTGTAAAGCCCCTGACATGCATTTCATAAATAACCGTATCCTCCATCGGCGTCAGCGGCTGTCTGGAATCCTGCCAGTCGAAGTCATCCCTTACCACCCTTGCATGGTATGACTCCTGCCCCGGCTTTGCTTTCTGTCCCCAGACCCGCTGTCCTGTCACTGCCTTGGCATAAGGATCAAGCAGAATTTTGCTCTTATCAAAAATAATCCCTTTCTTTGGGCAGTACGGGCCGTCTACCCGGTACGCATATTCAAACTCTTCAATCTGAAGACCGAACACAATCATAGAAAATACATTTCCAATCCTGTAATTTTCCGGAAAAGGCAGTACCGCATAGGGTTCGTATTCCCTGGTGCAAAACAGCAGCAACTCACAGCTTGTCGCCAGGTTGGAGTGAATCGTAAAATTCACTCCGCCTGGAATCGCCGTTGCGCCGTTTATCTCGTACAGTCCCGGCCGTACCTTGTAACCTGCAATTTCCCCCAATGGAATCAAATGGAACTTTGATTCCTGTAACATTTGTTTCATTTCCGCCTCCTATAGTTAAAATATTGTAAAATAGAGTAAAACCAAAGCGCCCAGTACAATCCGGTACCAGCCAAACACTTTAAAATCATGTTTTTTGATATAATCCATTAAAAACCGGATCACTGCAACAGAAACTACAAAGGCGGTAACCATAGCCGCAATTAGAATCGTAAGCTCTCCGGAAGTAAACGAAAACCCAAAATCCAGCACTTTCATCAGACTTGCCCCAAACATCACCGGAATTGCCAGAAAGAAGGTAAATTCCGCCGCTACGCTTCTCGATACTCCTAAGAGAATTCCTCCCAGAATCGTCGCGCCCGAACGGCTCGTTCCTGGAAATACTGCGGCAATCAGCTGAAACATGCCAATCCAAAAGGCTGTCATCCAAGTAATCTCCGCAATCGACTGCATCTTCGGTTTTTTTCTCCTGTTCGTATTTTCAATCCAGATAAACGCGACGCCAAACACAATCAACGCCAGCGCAATTACAATATAATTGTAAAACAGCTCTTCAATCACATCTCCAAAAAGCAGCTCCACCGCCGCCGCCGGAATGCAGGCGACTACAATTTTAAACCACATCACAAATGTATCCGTCCGGATATAATACTTCTCTTTCGTTGAAAACGGCCAGATTTCATTCCAGAAAAGGACTACCACCGCCAGAATCGCCCCCAGCTGGATCACCACCTCAAACATGCTGAAAAACTCTTCGGAAACATCTAAGCTGATAAATTCATTCAGCAAAATCAGATGTCCCGTACTGCTGATGGGAAGCCATTCTGTGATTCCTTCCACGATTCCGAAAAAAATAGCTTTTAATAGTTCTGTCATAATATCCTCCATTATGATTTGTATTCAGAACTATGGTATCGAAAAGAGACTGCAAAGTCAATCGTTTATCGAAAACTTTACATTTTTTGCAGGATATAGTATAATACCTAAAAATGTTTTTAAGGAGATAGAAAATATGAGTCAGGCAAAAGTAGATCGCTATAAACAGGAAAAAGCAAACCGCAAGCAAATCATGAAAAAGGAGAAAGCCAAATCTATCGCAGCGCGTACTATTGGTGCAGTGATCTGCGTAGCTTTGGTTGGATGGATCGGATATTCCGGATATACCAAATGGGAATCTTCCCGTCCGACGAAGACAACCGAGATTACGACGGACGCGCTCTCTGATTACCTGAATGGCCTGTCAGCAGAAGCTGAAGCTGAAGATTAGAGAATAATTGGAAACAGCCCAGGAAGCGACACTGCTCCGGGGCTGCTTTTTTATGCGCCGCCAGGCGTACAAAAAAGGAGATCTGCATTCTGGGTATGCAAATCTCCTCTATGCTGACATCCTAGTTCTCCTATTGCGTCTTTTTCTGCGCATCCGCCTTTTCCAGCGCACTGTTTACCGCATTTAAAATGACCATCGAAGTATACTGATTTTCTTCACTGTATGTGATATTCTCTGTTGACTGCTTCGCTATAATCTGCTCTGCAAGTTTCTCCACCGCCGGCTCCATCAGCGGATACATGGTTGCCACTGTTTCATCCAGATTAACCAGTGATATAGAATTGATCCGGTTCTCATCCACCACGACCTGCACATCAATGGTATTGTCGTTAAACTGTATGGCAGAAGCATACACACCGGCAACATATTTCATGGTCTCTGCGCTTTTATCCTTCTGCTTTGGAAGAAACATAAAGACCAGAAGCAGGATCAGCAATATTCCAAGCCCCGCAAATATCAGTGTATATATCATTTCTTTCATATGGAGAACTACAATTTTTGTCTTGGCGCTCATCTTAACCCCTCCGATTCCCCTGATTAATACATTGTATGCGCAAGGAACGTATTTATGCTAAAAATCGGAGGGAATCCCGCGTTTACTTCCGGTAGCGGTTCAGACAGGCATAGATTTCCTGCGGCCTTGGCATTGCAAGTCCGGTTGGAAGGTATCTTCCGCCATATATCTTCTCCATTCCGCCATGCTCTGTCGTTTTACAGAGGAACTCCACAATCTCTTTTAAAGTTTTCTTTCCATCGGACATATTCTGCAGGATATATTTTAAGATACAACCAAGCATTACCACCTGCTCTGTATCTGCAATCTGTTCGACATAGCGCAGATCCACCGTTTCCCGATCCACAGACAGCGCATCCCGCCCCATCACTTTTATCTTCATCCGATCGCCGCCTGCTTTTTTCCGGAACAACACCCGCCGAAACTCCGGTGTATCTGCCGGTTTTAACTGCTCTAATTCCAATGGAAACTGCTGTGCTTCCTTTTTGGCAAGCGCGGTTACATCCACCGGGATGTACTGATTCATCTGAATTACCGTATCTGCTTTATGGAAATAAGAGCCGCAGCTTCCGGCAACTAAAACCGTAGAAATCCCAAAACGCGCATACAATTCCTCCACCCGGTCAATAAACGGCGTAATCGGCTCCGATTCACGGTTTACCACCCGCTGCATCAGCTCGTCCCGGATCATGAAATTTGTAGCGGAAGTATCTTCATCGATCAGAAACGTTTTCGCTTCCGCTTCGATTGCCTCTATCATATTTGCCGCCTGAGACGTACTTCCGCTGGCATCCTCTGTGGAAAACGATTTCGTGTCCTTTCCATTGGGAAGGGTACCGATAAACATGGAGATATCTGTTTGTTTTACACATCTGCCGTCCTCCGCCCGGATTTTTACCGCAGTATCATCTGTAATCACATACTCCCTGCCATCCCCGGAAATATGATTATATACGCCTGCCTCCAATGCTTTCAGCAAGGTCGATTTTCCATGATATCCGCCGCCTACCACTAATGTAATTCCTCTGCGGATTCCCATTCCGCGCAGTTCTCCTGCATGGGGAAGCTCAAGCGTCACTTCCATAGATTCCGGCGAAACAAATCTTACCGCTTCTTTCATCGGCTTGTCCGAAACCCCCGTAGCTCTTGGCAGCACAGAACCATTTGCCACAAAAGCCACAAGCTCCTTCTTTTTCAGTTCTTCGCGGATAAACTGCTGGTCATCCGATAATTCAATGACATCCTGCACCTGCCGCTTATTGTAAGCCTTGTAATACAAAGATTCTTCTATACATGTCGGCAAAAAAGTAAATAAAATCTTCTGCAGCTCCCGTGCGTTGACTGTCCTCCCATTTGCCGGAAAACCAATCTCAAGCCTAAAACAAATTTCCCCATTCGTCCCGTTTATCTGACAGGCGCTGCGTTCTAAAATCTTCTGCGCAGGACGGCTGACTGCAATCATCCCGCTTTTTCCGGAACCTTTTGCCTGAAAAGAGAATTTCTCTGCCTTTTGGTAAAAACGGCGGATCAGCATATCCTGCAGCGCAGCCTTCCGCCAGGACGTTTCATAATACTCCTTTGGAAAACCTGCCCGCCCGCCTGAAACAATTATGCTTACCTTGGAAGGAGATGCAAATGGATCTCCCTGTACATGGTCAATCGATAATATATACCCCCGGAACTGGTATGTTCCTGCCGTATCTTTATACGCCGGATATCCCCGGCGGTCAATTCTGTCTAAAAGTGTTCTTAAATCCTCTGCCCGTTTCATAATTCCTCCTATCGATTCAATTCTGACAGCAGCTCGCCTTTTCTGCTTCCAATCAGCAGCTGTCTGTTATAAGCCAGATACCGTTCACAAATATATTCCGATAAAAATGCCGCCGCTTCTTTACTGACCGTCAGCTCTGTGACAAACACCACCATCTCTTCTCCCTGTGAAAAAGCCTCTTCCATAAAATCAAACGCATACTCCAATGCCCTCCCCGCCTCTTTTTCTGCCTCTTCTAGCCGCTGTCTCTGCAGTTCAAAAAAGGCTCTTGCCCGCTCAAAGGGTTCCCCGGATTCTGCTTGCTCCAAAGGAGTTCCTTCTTTTAGCAAATCAAGAAGGCGGCGCAGAACCTTATGGTCGTTATACAGTGCAGAATCCTCCCCGGCGGCAGTCTTTTTGGCATCCCGGCTTTTTTTCTCCAAAATCGTCCATTCTTCCAACTGGTTCTGATAAAGCTCTAAACATTCGTCAGCCTTTGCTCCGGCAAATGCAGCCGTATCCCCTTCTGAAATCTGCTCCAGTTTTTTGCGCCAGGTTTTTAAAAAAGAAAAATACCCGTCTGTCACATTTTTTTCAAACGAAACCGTTCTAAAATATCCCATAAGCCCATCCAAAAGCAGGTTTACCACACTGATCCGCTCATCAAATCCAGCCTGGTACACCCTGGCAAACACTTCCGGCTTCACCCTGCCGCGCAATATTCTGTCAATCCCATAATCATCCTGGTATTTCCGGTATAAATCAATATAAGCCGCCACATCTTCCGCCACATCCTGATGATGCAGAAATTCATAAACGATTTCCTTTGAAACCAAAAGCTCCATTGCCTCATAACTGCAAAGCAGATGGCTAAAATCTTCCCATCCTCTTGCCGTTACATACTGCAGCCCATCCACATCCGCTTCCACCCGATAAAAATTCTTCGGCCGAAGGTCCAGGTAACTGAGCAATGCGCTATGCATCTGCGTAGTTCTGGCGTATTCCTTCCAGACTTTGTAATCGGCTTCCACAGAAATCACCCGGACCCTGTCTAACGTTACCATATCAAATTCCCGCACGGATTTATTGTATTCCGGCGGATTTCCAGCCGCCACAATAATCCAGCCTTTTGGAACCTCCTGGTTTCCAAACGTTTTGCACTGCAGAAACTGCAGCATCGCGGGCGCCAGCGTTTCTGATACGCAGTTGATTTCATCGATAAACAGTATCCCTTCCAAAAATCCTTCTTCGATCTTCCGATAGACGCTGGCAATAATTTCGCTCATCGTATATTCTGTCACAGAATACTGTTTTCCCTGAAACTGCCTCTCTTTTATAAATGGAAGCCCCACCGCGCTCTGCCTGGTATGATGTGTAATCGTATAGGAAACCAGGCCAATCCGGCACTCCTGTGCGATCTGCTCCATAATCTGCGTTTTTCCAATCCCCGGCGGTCCCATCAGAAGAATCGGGCGCTGCCGGATTACCGGAACTTTATACTCGGCAGTTTCCCCCAAAGAATCCTCTTCTTTGGCCAGATATGCCCGTACTGTATGTATAATCTCTTCTTTGGCCTGTTTAATATTCATGTATCCACTCCTCCGGTTCTACCGCCAGACGCATCGCCCAGGGCGGCACTGCTTCCTCCTCATAGTCCTCCAAAAACAGAAAGGCAGTTTTATATTCCGGTTGTTTCTTCGGATAAATTCCCTTTCCATCCGTAAAATATAAAAGCCCGCCCAGCTGCTTTATTTCTCCTTTTGCAAGCAAATCATCCACATAGGCAAACGCCGGACGAAAATCCGTCCCGCCTCCCCCGGCAATCTGAAACTCTGCAAGCAGGCGGTCTAACTCCTTATCGCTATGAATCGTATCATCCATCCGCACCTGGTTATCGCACTGCAGAATCCGAATACAGAACTGTCGAAAAAAACTGTTTTTCTGGGATAATATCGAAAACGTTTCTTTTAAAAATCCTTCCACCAATTCTCCGCTTGTGGAATAACTGGTATCAATCACAATTACAAATTCGCGGATTTTCTGCACTTCCCTTGTCTCCAGGGGCTCGATCAAGGGCAGATTCCCATACAGCCTCAGCCCGTAAGAATAATATCCCAGTTCAAATTCTTCCGGGTCCAGATGTGCCTCCTCCTGTAAAACGGCAAATTTCTGTAAAAATTCCCGATAGCTTCTCCTGCTTTTCGCACTGCAAAGCTGGGCTGCAAACACTTCTTCTCCCTCTTTGGGATCATCCCCTCTGCGGCTTTGCTCTAATGTGACCTGCCTGGCGGTTTTATCCCAGTTCTGCCTGGCCTGTAACTGGACGGGCGTCTCCTGTTCCTTTGGCTCCGGCCAGAATCTGTGGTCATCTGTATAAAATTCTCTTGCCAGTTCTAAAATCTGATCCTCTTCCTGCTCCCTTAACCACCGGAATATAATTGCAGCAGACATTCCATGAGACTTTTTCTTTCTGCCGGAAGGCATAGAAGAATCCCCGGAAGAGAGCTTTTCATTCCTGTCAGATAGAAAGATATCATATGTATTCCTGCGAATCCAGCTTAAAATCCGCTTCGTGCAGACAATATTCATCGAATCTATCGTGTATTCCACTGCAATATCGCAGGCAATATTCCAGTTCCGGACTGCCTTATCCGACCTCACGCCCGGCATCATCCACAGGTGCTTAAACAGACAATGCAGAATCGTATGCAGATATGCCCGATCCAAAAAAGCGGAATTTTTCTGGAAAATCCGAAGCACCGGCTCTGTGGAATAATACAGGCAACGCCCGTCTGCAGCAAATGTAAGCAGTCCGTCAATCCGCCGATAAGCAAGCGCAGATAATGCGGGCTCCAGATGACGCAGCTCCAGATAAAGCTCATGGCGGATAAATTGCAGAATCTTTTCTGACATTTCTGTTTCCCATTCTGTCTGTGTCTGGATATGAGCCATAGTCTCCCTCCTCTCTGCAGCTGCTGGTATCTATTGTCCTATCCGATATATTTGCTTAAAACTGGTAACGTTCTTTCTTCTCTTTCTGCAAAAAAGCCGCCTGATACTGCAGCAGGCTTGCCGCGCCTTCCGGCCAGTCCTCCTGTACGGCAGCCTGAATGCCTGCCGCTAAATCCCTGCTCCTTACAAGCCCTTCCCGGCACAAAAACAGCAGTGTTTCCAGGTTTTTCTGACGGATCAGACGCTTTATGGTTCCTTCAATATGCGCGTTCAGATAGGTACGGTACGTTTCCCTGTGTCTGCTGTTTAAAGAAAACGGATACTGCAGACGGTATTGCGCCATAGCGGATAATGTCTTTTCCGGCTCTTCCACACATGCCTGCGCAAATACTGCATCATATCCTGCGAAATCTACTTTTCCATCCCGAAAACACTGCCTTGCCCGGAATCCTTCTCCTCGGATCTTCCTTCCAAACAGATGCGCCGGAGCAATTTCATCATAGGATTCATCATATTCTGGATAGAGAAGAACCGCTTCTATGCCCGTATCTGTCCAAAACCAAACTTCTATATCTGAGGTGATTTGGCTCAGCATTTTACGTATTCCACTTTGTTCTGCTGCAGATGCATGTAAAAAAATCTGACGAAATGCCAATGTATTCATAAATACATCGCTGCCAATCTCTTCTGCCGCTGCTCCCAGATGCAGGCGCTTTAATTTTTTGCAGTTATAAAATGCGCAGGTTCCGATTTTTTGCACCGTATCCGGCAGATAAATTTCCTGTATCGCATCTTTGCATAATTCCTGTAAAGCAGAATCGGATACAGCATCGCCTGCCCTTGTTTCTTCTATCGTATCTGCCTTTGGCAAATGTGCTGTTTCTGCAAAACAATAGGGTGCAATTTCCACACATGGATGCCCCTGTATCTGCTCCGGCACAAAAACCTGCGGATTTGTCCCATACATCCGAAGGAGTTTTGCCCCTCCATCCGGCCGCTTCTGCCAGAGTACGCGGTATATCTGCTGCTCTGCTGTTACTTTATCTTCATACATGTTACCCGTCCTTTTTATGCCTGCATCGTAGGACATGTTCCGTAAGGAAATTTTATAGTCCATTTCTTCCTAGAGCGTGTTTGAAAATTCATTCCCGCCATCTGCACGCCCCACTTTGCGTGATATTTGCGCCAAATTCGGTCAACGTAGCCCGCTACGCCTCCCTCATTTGGCACAAATCTCCCACAAATTGTGACGCACATCTTACGGAAAGCAATTTTCAAACACGCTCTGGCTTTCAACCCCTGTCACTGCCAAATTTACTCCAAATGCAGCTTTCCTTATTGCATCACGATTCTTAATGCTTCCCCGTTTTGCGCTTTTGGACAATCTACCGATAAAATCCCGCCCAAAAAAAGCGCCTGTCTGTGTATCAATTTCATACAAATCCGCACTGCCAACAGCCTGTCTGCCGTTGCAGCCAATTCCATTCATCAGCTCTGCATAGCGTTTATTGTCAGATAGATATATCTTCCTGCTGATATTTTTTCTCATATTCATCCTTCTGCATTCAGCAGAAGTCCGTTTCAGAAAATCTCCTGCTGTTATTGTACTCATAAATTAGGAATAAAAGCATTGATTTTCTGAATGGCCAGAATAAAACAGATTGTTTTGGACTTGTCTGAAAGAAAGTATGCTTTGAACGTATTATAACACGAAAGATTCCTGTGTCAAGCGCATCTTTTTTACCATCTGCTGCATTTACGGCATATGTTATCTTTCCTCTCAGCATCATTAGCTTAAGATTTTTGTCGTCAGACTACAGGGGAAATGGCGAAGCCTCCGGCAGAGAGGATTTAGAAAGCAAAAACCAGCTGACAACCCAGGTATTGTTACATACCCTGGCTGACAGCCGGCAGCGCATAACTGAATTTATGCTTCACACTTATTCAAAAGCTCTTCCCATCTCCTGTCAACCTCTGCCTGGAACGCTTCAAGCAAATCCGTATTCTCTGGGGCAAAGAGATGTTTAAATCTGCCCTGCAGTTTTAAAAACTCCTCTAACGGCAATTTATTCTTGGGTTTATAAGACAGCTTCCACTTGCCGTCAATCACTTCAAACAGCGGCCAGTAACAGGTTTCCACCGCCATTTTGCAGATTGTTACAATCTCCGGCGCTTCGTACCGCCAGCCTCTTGGACAGGGAGCCATAATATTTAAAAAGGCAGGGCCCGGCGTATAAATGGCTTTTTCAGACTTCTGGTACAAGTCCATCATATTTCCAATAAATGTTGTCTGCGCCACATAAGGGATATTGTGGGCAGCCATAATTGCCGCCAGATCTTTTCTGCCCTGGGGTTTTCCATTGGAGTTCTTGCCAACCGGAGTTGTTGTTGTATCAGCATACTGCGGCGTTGCGGAAGAACGCTGGATTCCGGTGTTCATATAGGCTCCGTTGTCATAACAGACGTATACCATATCATGCCCGCGCTCCATCGCTCCGGATAAGGACTGCAGGCCAATATCATAGGTTCCGCCGTCACCGCCGAATGTGATAAACTTATACTCTTCTTTTACTTTTCCTTTTTTCTTTAACACATTATAAGCCGTTTCCACACCGCTTAAGGTTGCCCCGGCATTTTCAAAAGCATTGTGGATATAACTGTCTTCATATGCGGTATAGGGATAGGTAAAAGAGGAAACTTCCAGACAGCCTGTAGCGTTTCCTATTACCGCCTTATCTCCCGGATGCAGCGCCTTTAATACATTCCTGACCGCAATGGTTCCGCCGCAGCCAGCACATAACCGATGCCCCGGCGCCAAACGCTCCCGCCGTTCCTGGATTTCCTTAAAACTGCCGAATGGCACAGAGGTATCCCTGGAAGGGATCTCCTTAAATTGCTTTTGACTCATTCTGGCGCCTCCTATTCTCTCAAGCCGATATAGCGGTATTCTTCTTCTGATTGATTTCCGTTCTCCGCAATATCCGCCAGATCTTTATATAATTTTTCTGCATCTTCTATTGTAAAATCTCTGCCGTTCAGGCCATAGACGATTTTGATCACTTCCGCTGTGTTCTTTGCCTGAAACAATGCCGCAGGCACTTCTGCGCCTAATGGGCCTCCAACAGCGCTGAAACTCTCAGAGCGATCCATAACCGCAATGGATTTACAGTTTTTCAGGGCCTTCGCGATTTCTGCTCCTGGGAAAGGACGGAATACACGCACCTTTAACAGCCCGGCTTTGATCCCCTTTGCCCGAAGCCGATCAATAGCCTCTTTCATCGTGCCGCAGACGGAACCAATCGCCACAATGGCATAGTCCGCATCTTCCATGCAGTATTCCTCAAAAAATCCATACCTTCTGCCGGAAACCTTCTCATATTCCGCAGCCACGTCCAAAATTACCTGTTTTGCGTTGATCATTCCCTGTGCCTGCGCACGTTTTGCTTCCATACCATAGCAGGAAACCGCATACGGCCCCACCGCCATCGGCTCATCCGCTTTTAACAGATAATGTTCGGGATTATATTCGCCGACAAAGTTTCTGACCGCTTCCTCTTCTAACAATTCGATATTGGCCACACCATGGCTGATAATAAATCCATCCTGGCAAATCATAATTGGCAGACGGACGTCTTTATGCTCCGCAATCCGGTAAGCCTGGATAAAATTATCATATGCCTCCTGATTATCCTCCGCATAGAGCTGAATCCAGCCGGAATCTCTGGCTCCCATACTGTCGGAATGCTCACAGTTGATATTCAGCGGGCCGGACAGCGCACGGTTGACAACCGCAAGCGCAATCGGCAGACGGTTAGAAGCCGCTACATACAGCATTTCCCACATCAGCGCCAGACCTGCGGACGAAGTTGCCGTCATCGTCCTTGCGCCAGCTGACTCCGCGCCGATTGCCGCGCTCATCGCGCTGTGCTCGCTTTCCACCGGGATAAACTCCGTATCCATTTCTCCGTTTGCTATGTAAGAAGATACAAACTGCGGCAGCTCCGTTGAAGGAGTAATCGGAAATGCCGGCATAACATCCGGATTGATCTGCTTCATCGCATAAGCCACCGCTTCATTCCCTGATAATCTCTCTTTGATCGCCATCTTATTTCCCCTCCCTCATTGTAATTGCGCCAAACGGACAGGCTTTTACACAGATGCCGCATCCTTTGCAGTGATCATAATCAAATTCCAGCCGTTTTCCTTGTTTTACCGGAATACAGCTGTCAGGACAATAGGGTACGCAGAGCAGGCACTGCCTGCAGTTGTCCCACTCCATCACCGGGGTGCTCGTCCTCCATTCCCCTGTCATAAAATCTTTGGATGTGGCAGGCTCATAGATTTGTAATCCCTCTGTCAAATCCTGCCATCTTGTCGTTTCATTAATCTCTTTCGCAGATAATGCCATAAGAATCTCCTTTCTCCACCGTTCCTACGCAACTGCGTCAAACGCTAACCGCAATGCCTGCATGTTGCCTTCTAAGACTTCCGGTTTTTTTGCAAATTTATGCTGCAGAGAAGCCTCCATCTCTTTTAAGAATACATCTTGATCCATTACTTTTGAAATCTTTACCATTGCAGCAAGCATTGGCGTATTCGGGAAATATCTGCCCAGTGTTTTCATGCATACTTCCCTGGCATTCATAATATGTACTTCCCCTTCGTAGCCCTTTAACAGAGGCAGAATCTCTTCTTTTGATTTTTCCGTATTAATTAAAATCGCACCGTCTTTTTTCAGCCCTCCTGTGACATCTACACTGTGCAGCAGTGTATCGTCTACCACAGCCACAAAATCCGGCTCATAAATATTAGAATGCACGCGAATATCTGTATCACTGATTCTGTTATATGCGGTAATCGGCGCGCCCATCCGCTCCGGGCCGTATTCCGGAAATCCCTGGACATGTTTTCCAATACTAAACGCTACATCCGCAAGCAAAAGCGCCGCTGTCTTTGCCCCCTGCCCGCCCCTGCCGTGCCATCTGATTTCTACTATATTGCCGCATGGCATTGAGGTATCCCCGGAGGGGAGTTCCGTAACATTGCCGCATAACGTTGATCCGATCATAATTTTTCGCTCCTTTTTATATCATTGTATGTTATTCGTTTACTCTCTTTTTAGAAAAGTGTTCTTGCTGTCTATGTTCCAAAATCTGGTGATTCATGATACATCTATCATAATGCCATCACTTATAATTGTTTTTACTATTCCGTTATTTTCTGAAACGTTTAAAATTGACAATAGCCGCTGCCAAAAAAACAACCGCAGTTATTACATGCAATATAGTCAAATATTCAGGCGTATATCCACTATAAAAATCAACTGCTATAACTACAGCATATCCTACAGTGAGTAAGGAAAATATGACAGATGCAATAAGAAATAATACTTTCTCTTTTCCCATAATTTCCTCCAAATCTATAAACATCACTATATCATTGACGCACTGTATGCAGCCAGGAACGCAGCTCCAGAAAGGGAGTCGTTTATAACTGAACTGCTGCCGGATTTCAGCAGAAATGAGTATACGAAAATTTTAAAAACGTGTAAATAAAATTCTGTAAAAAAATAAAAATTTTTGAAATTTCCTGTACTTTGTGATAAACTATTGATATGATATTATGATTATTTTTTAAATTATTATCTGCTTTTTTGATAAATAGACAATACCGACGATACTGAAAATCTGCAGCACAATAAAATTCAGGAGGATTTCTCCTTGCAAACATAAAGAGGAACTGCTATGAACCTGAAACACTTAACCACTTTTTTAACATTGTGTAAAGAAAAAAATTTTACCAGAACCGCCGCCATTTTGGGCCTGGCACAGTCCGGCGTTACCACGCATATCAAACTGCTGGAAGAAGAGCTTGGCGTGCGTCTTTTTGACCGCATTGGAAAAACAGTTTCACTGACCCCGGAAGGGCAGACGCTGATTCCCCATGCCAGAAAAATGCTTGCCCTTTCCGAAGAAATCAGCCGTCTTTATCAGCAGTCCGGGCGGCTGACCATCGGCGTAACGGAATCTGTCGCCAATTATCTGTTTGGAGATATTTTAAAAGAATATTCGGTACTCTATCCGGATACGGAAATTTTTCTGAAAACACTTGGAAATAAAGATTACTGCCAGATGCTCTCCTGCGGAGAAATCGACCTTGCTGTCGTATTGGATGTTCCAATCCGGCATACATCCATCCGGGTACTGCAGAAACGAAAAGAAACTATTATATTAGCAGCCTCTTCTACCCATGAACTCGCCGCAAAAAGCCATATCACGATTCGGGAGCTTGCATCCTGTCCGTTTCTGCTTCCCCCGCCGGACTGCCCATATCGGATTTCATTTGAGCAGAAACTACATGCCGAGGGCATCCGCCCCAAAATCGCACTGGAAACCGATTCCGTCTCTATGATCAAAAAAAGCTCCCTCTGCGGCATCGGGCTTGGCCTGCTGCCCGAATTTGCCATCCGAAAAGAGCTGATTTACCATATGGCGGAAAAAATAAATTATATTTCAGAATTAAACGGAATCTCTGTCTATACCCAGATCTTAATGCACCAGGATAAGTGGATTTCGCCGGATTTAGAACAATTCCTTGCAGTTGCCGCAAGGCATTTTATATAAGCCGCATACGCATTATAATTTTCTGCGGAGCCCTTTCGGGTAGTGGTTTTTCATCATACCTCCTGATAGCTTGCCCCAGCCGATACTGTATCCATCCACTGTGATCAGATACCAGCCTTTTTCCCCTTCCGCCGGGAACGCTTCGCCGCTGATATAAGCGCGGGCCTTCTCCCTGTCCCCGGAAAAATGGTAACTGCGGCACACGGCATTTTGATCCAGAAAAAGCGCCAGCGCATGAGAAGGTTCAAAACGGTTCTTTTTATTCGTCCCAAGATGAAGCCCCGGACGGAGCGCTTTCAGTCCCTGCAGCGAAGGTGTATCCTCAGGCGCAAGATAGAGCTGATCGCCAAACATAAGATATATTCCCTCAGATATTTTTTTCATGCCAAAAGATACGGGTACAGAAGGCTTCTCAGAAACAGGCTTCCTAAAATTTTCCTCACAAAACGCGGCAAAAGCTTTGCAGTCTGCCTTAGAAGCGCGTTTCACGTTTCCCACTTTGGTATTGCTGCGCCCCCTGCCATCATCTTTTTTTTGCATAACAGCCAGAAAATGGCCTTCTCCCTGCAACTTATGCGGAAACAGCCGTATCGTATCCCCGATATGCTCCGCCGCATCTGTAACCCATTCCGGATGACCGGCTGTCATTCCTGCTTTTTTCTCCGCAGGCACAAGCGCAAAGTCCGGGAACCGTTTTAAAAAGCGGCTGATACTCCCCTCATTTTCTTCCGGGGCAAATGTACAGGTGGAATAGACCAGCCTGCCGCCGGGACGAAGCATGGCTGCGGCACAGCTTAAGATTTCATCCTGCCTGTCTGCGCAAGCCTTTACATGTTCTAAGCTCCACTCGGTAAGCGCCGTTTCATTCTTGCGGAACATCCCTTCACCGGAACAAGGCGCATCGACTAATATTTTATCAAAATATTCCGGAAAATATTCTGACAGACGCTCCGGTGATTCATTTGTGACAATCGCGTTGCAAATCCCCATCCGTTCGATATTTTCCGACAAAATTCTGGCTCTGGCAGGATGAATCTCATTGCAGACCAAAATGCCTTCTCCCTTCATCTTCCCTGCAATCTGCGTGCTTTTCCCACCAGGCGCGGCACAGAGGTCTAAAATTCTTTCTCCAGGCTTTGCCTCTATATACTCCGCGGGAGCCATGGCGCTTGGCTCCTGAATATAATACAAACCGGCTTCATGGTATGGATGCCTGCCGGGAAAATCTTCTCTCCCATAATAAAACCCGTCTTCCGCCCAGGGTACCGCATGCAGGGAAAAAGCCGCCTGCGCTAAAAAAGCCTGCCTGTCCGCCTTGAATGGATTTAACCGCAGCGCCTGATATGGCGGCCTGTCATAACTTTCCGCAAATGCCGGATATTCCGTTCCTAATAAACGGCGCATTCTGTTTTCAAATTCCTCTGGCAACATCATTTCATAACTCCTCCCAATTGATCCGTTTTCTATTTTTTCTATTTTAACTGAATCCTCGTGTAAATGCTATAGAAAAATGCCAGATTCCGGCTAAAACCGGATTCTGGCATTTTTAATAACGCCTACTTTTTAATCTTAATTTTAATAGTAGCTTTTTTATTTGTACCATCCGTTGATGCAGCTGTAATTGTTACTGTTTTTCCTTTGCCGGCTTTTTTCGTAGTGATAACACCCTTCTTGTTTACCGTTGCATATTTGGTATTGGAAGATTTCCATGTCAGCGTCTTATTTGCACTCTTACCGGTTGTTTTAACAGATGCTTTCACAGCCAATACTTTACAGTTCTTCCCATTCATATTATAATGCAGACAATACAAGATACTGACAAAGGAGAGATCTGGCACATGAACTATTCCCACGAACTGATTCTGCCAAATGACGATATTCCATTTAAACTGTTTTTGTTTGAAGGGAAAGACGGCAACTATATCCGGGACAAGCACTGGCATCGTTCCGTGGAAGTTTTTGCGCTTTTTTCAGGCGAGATTCTGTTCTACCTGAATGAAAAAGAGATTTGCTTAACTCCCGGCGAATTTGTACTGGTCAATTCCAATGAAATCCACTCCATCCATGCCCAAAAGCCCAATCTGACTGTTGTGCTGCAGATACCGCTCTCCTCTTTTGAACGGTATTATACGGATGAAAAATTTATCTATTTTTCCCATAGTTCCAGGCTGCAGGACGAAGAAGTCATGTCGCTGATCCAGGAGATGTACCAGACCTACACAAAACAGCCCGTCGGATACGAGCTCAAAGTACAGGGACAGTTCTACCAGCTGCTTTATCTTCTGGTCACCAAATACCGGAAGTTAAAAGTCGACGCGGACATTATGCGGCAGAACAAAGGGCTCTCCCGGCTGTCTGCCATTACCACATATATGAAAGACAATTACCAGAGCGAACTCTCCCTAAGCAGCGTGGCAAAAACCTTTGGCTATTCCCCGGCCTACTTATCCCGTATGTTCCGAAAATACGCCAAAACCAATTACAAATCGTATCTGGATCAGATTCGGCTGGAATATGCCTACATCGAGCTTCTGAATACCCAGACGCCGCTTGGGGAAATCGCCATGCGGCACGGATTTGCCAGCAGCAAAGCTTTTGCCAGATCTTTTCAGAAAAAGTATGGTATGCTGCCCAGTGAATACCGCAGAAAAGAATCCGAAACCATATCGCTTAAAAAGTCAAAAAATAGCCACGAATGGGACAATTAATCGGTCGAAATATATATGTAAACAGAATAGAATGAAAATAAAAAGGACAAGAAAAGGAGGATTGTTATGACAATTCATTCTGTAACGGACGCATCGTTTTCTACATATGGCAAAGTACTAAGCGGGTATGATTTTGACGCGCTTCTGAAAAAAATGGCGCACACGCCGCTTCCTATGGATCGTGCGATTTATGTAGCTTCTGACGAAGAGTTAGAATCTCTCCCGGTAAGCAAAGAATTATCTCTCCGGGGTTATGGCGGCCTGCCGATAGAAATCGGCTACTGCAACGGGAACAATCACAAGCTCAACGCCATCGAATACCACCGCTCCTCAGAAATTGACATTGCGGTCAACGATTTAATTTTGCTCCTTGGCAAGCAGCAGGATATCCGGGAAGATTATACCTATGATACCGCAAATATGGAGGCCTATCTGCTCCCGGCAGGCACAGCCGTAGAACTTTATGCGACAACGCTTCATTACGCACCCTGCTCTGCCGGACAGGAAGAAGGCTTCCGCTGTGTCATCGTCCTTCCAAAGGATACCAATGCAGAACTGCCCGGTTCCGCTGATGCAGCCGGGGAAGACAGACTGATTGCGGCGAAAAACAAATGGCTGATTGCACACCCAAAGGCCGGAATCGAAGGCGCTTTCTGCGGCTTACAGGGAGAAAATGTCACAGTATAGGACATACAAAATCCATACATACCATAAGACATGCGGCCAGTGAATGAAACAATTCCAGGCCAGGACAGGAGGTAACTATGTTATATATAGGTATTGATTTAGGAACTTCCGCCGTAAAGCTTCTTCTGATGAATGAAGCAGGCGAAATAAAACGTATTGTATCCAAAGAATATCCCTTATACTTCCCACAGCCAGGATGGTCGGAGCAAAAACCGGAAGACTGGCTGGCTGCATCGCTGCAGGGAATTGCAGAGCTGACCGAAGGAATAGACAAATCCGAAGTCAAAGGCATCAGCTTTGGGGGGCAGATGCATGGGCTTGTCGTACTGGATCAAAATGATACCGTGATCCGTCCGGCAATTTTATGGAACGACGGAAGAACAGAAGAAGAAACCGAATATCTCAATCAGGTCATCGGAACAGAAAAACTCTCAGAATATACTGCTAATATTGCTTTTGCCGGTTTTACCGCACCCAAGCTTTTATGGCTGAAAAAGCATGAACCGGAACATTTTTCCATGATAGCTAAAATTATGCTGCCAAAGGACTACCTGGCTTACTGCTTAAGCGGCGTACATTGTACGGATTATTCCGACGCCTCCGGTATGCTTCTTTTGGATGTTAAAAACAAATGCTGGTCAAAACCGATGATGGATATCTGCGGCATAACAAAAGATCAGCTTCCAAAACTATATGAAAGCTTTGATGTGGTAGGAACTTTAACACCGGAAGCCGCGGCAAAAACCGGTCTGTCCGAACAGGTGAAAATTATTGCCGGGGCCGGAGACAATGCCGCGGCAGCGGTAGGAACCGGAACCGTGGGAAACGGAAGGTGCAATATCTCTCTTGGAACTTCAGGAACTATCTTTATTTCCAGCAGCTCCTTTGCAGTGGACAATCACAATGCTCTTCATTCGTTTGCACATGCAGACGGGCAATATCATCTAATGGGCTGTATGTTAAGCGCCGCTTCCTGCAACAAATGGTGGAATGAAGACATTCTGAAAACCTCTGATTTTGCAGCGGAACAGGCAGCCATTTGCAAATTAGGAGAAAATTCCGTATTTTTCCTTCCCTATCTGATGGGAGAACGTTCTCCGCACAACGATGCCAAAGCGAGGGGAACGTTTATCGGCATGACGATGGATACCACCAGGGAGGATATGACACAGGCCGTATTAGAAGGCGTTGCCTTTGCCCTGCGGGATTCCTTAGAAGTGGCAAAAAACCTTGGCATTCGCATAGAACGTACAAAGATCTGCGGCGGCGGCGCTAAGAGTCCGTTGTGGAAAAAAATGATTGCTAATATTTTAAATCTTAAAGTAGACGTAATCGAAAGTGAAGAAGGACCAGGATACGGCGGCGCGATTCTGGCCGCTGTTGGATGCGGCGTTTACGCTACTGTAGAAGAAGCTGCAAAAAAGCTGGTAAAAGTGATTGATACCGTAAAGCCGGAGCCTGCGCTGGTAGAAAAATACGAAGCGAAATATCAGATATTCCGGAACATATACCCACAGGTAAAGGGATTGTTCCAGGAATTGTAATTAAAAAGTGTGTGTCTGAATATTTCCTTTGAGCTGCTTGATGAACTTGTTCAAAATGCCAAAAGCCAGTCAAGGCAAAGGTTTCAGCCTTTACTGGCTTCTGGCAGATCTTACAGAATCTTTTTTATAGGATGGCGTATTACTGTTTTTAACCGCTCTTTGGCAGTTCTTCTGGCATCGCTCAGATAAATTTCATGATGAAGCCTGTGTTCTGTCATATCCGGTTCATACCCTTCTGCCGCTATAAAGTCATGCATCTTTTGTATTGTTTCGGGTTCAGCATCATACGGGCCGATATGCATACACTGCACACACAGGCCTTCCTGATAAGCCAGAAATTCCACTTTGGAAAAATCCTGTTTCTTTTTCCTGGCTGCTTCTTCTTTTGCCCAGTCTACATCTTCTTTTTTTACAAAATCCGGCAGACGGATAACGGAGATAAACCGGAACTTTTCTTTGTGGGCAAAATCAATTTCCGTTTGATTCTCCTGCCACCAGAATCCCTCTAAAGGCGGGACTACATAGTCAAAATATCCCTCTATCTGGCGATTTCCTTTTTTGCTCATTTTAATAGTAAACGCAATGGCATAGAGTAATCCAATGGATTCTTTATACTCGCTGCCTTCCTCATTTGGATTTCCTTTTCCACGGACCGCAATATAATTCATTGTCGGGACTTTTATGATTCCAGGTTTATTTTTAGGCATATAAAACTCTTTGTATTCTTTTTTATAATCAAACCCCATGTTCCTGCTCCCCTTTCCGCAGTCTGTCAAACGTTCCTGTATACTCTGTCCATTGGTAACAGCTTTTGCGTTCATAATAATTTCCTGCTGTTTCTTTTTACTGAATCCTCCCAAAACCAGACGATATGATTTATCCAGCATATCTTTCAACAGATCATCCGGCACTTCTCCATCCGATTTTATAGAATTCCAGTGTACTTTATTCATATAATAGCCCGGAATAATATCTTCATACTGCTGTCTGAGAAAGTCTCCTTCGGAGGGTTCGAGCTTTAGCGTAATATAACAGGGGTTCCCATCCTCTCCCAAACAGATTGCAGCAAACATTTTTCCTCCAATCTGATACCGAATCCAGTTCCACTCTTCTTTCAGATCCTTCGTCACTCCTGCTTTATCCAAAAGATATGTATCCATCCATGCATATTTCATATCAGCCAGTCTCCTTATCCATATTCCCACAGATATATTCCATAAACTGGAAATCTCCGCGGGAATCAAATATTACCTGCGATCCAATGTCAGCGCCTTAAACTAAACTTATGTTTCAACTTACAGCCTGGATTAACGTAGTCAGGGAGAGGCCGGGGCAGAGGGTATTTCCTTGATACTGCCGTTTGGCATAAAGGTATACCCGGAGGGTAGTTACTTTTGTGACTTGTGTCGGAACAAAATAAATACCCTCTGTCCCGGCCTCTCCCTGACGGACGCTTCGCCACTTCTCCTGTAGTCTGACGACAAATTCCTTAATCTACTGACATTACCTGTGATCTACGATCTATCTCTGCACTCCGCCACTCCCCCTGTAATCCGACGACAAATCCCCTAAGTTACTGACATTGCCTGTGATCTACTATCTACCTCTGCACTCTTGCGCCCGCGCCTCCCATAATAGCTTCTACTTCTTTTTTGCTCGCCATAGTAGTATCTCCCGGCGTTGTCATAGCAAGCGCGCCATGCGCCGCTCCATAATTTACTGCCATGTTCGCATCGCCTGTTGTCATCAGCCCATAAATCAACCCGGATGCAAAGGAATCTCCGCCGCCTACACGATCCATAATTTCAAGGCCCTTATAATCCTTTGCCTTATATATTTCACCGTCTGCCCAGCAGATTGCGCTCCAGTCATTGACTGTCGCAGTCTTTACTTCCCGCAGTGTTGTCGCGACAACCTTGAAATTCGGATATACTTCCGCCGCATGGTTGATCATTTTCTTGTATCCATCCAGGTTCAGTTCTTTCAGATTCTCATCGTTTCCTTCGATTTCAAATCCAAGACAAGCTGTAAAATCTTCCTCATTTCCAATCATCACATCCACATATCCTGCAATCTCTTTATTCACTTCCTGCGCTTTTGCCAGTCCGCCGATCGCGCTCCACATGGAAGGCCTGTAATTCAAATCATAGGAAACTACCGTACCATATTTTTTGGCTGTTTTGATTGCCGCAAGAACAGTCTCACTGGCCTGCTCGGATAATGCAGCATAAATTCCGCCCGTATGCAGCCAGCGTACACCCAGTTCTCCAAAAATATACTCAAAATCAAAGTCTTCGCGAGTCGCTTTGGAAATCGCCGTATTGGCGCGATCCGAGCATCCCACTGCGCCGCGGATGCCAAAGCCCCGTTCCGTAAAGTTCAGTCCGTTCCTGCAGATTCTGCCGATTCCGTCTGTCTTCATCCATTTGATCAGGGAAGTGTCCACGCCGCCCTGCAGAATAAAATCCTCCATCAGCATACCGACTTCATTCTCTGCAAAAGCAGTGATTACGCCGGTTCTCATGCCAAAGCATCTTCTGAGCCCCCGGACAACATTGTATTCTCCGCCGCCTTCCCATGCGCGGAAGCTTCTGGCTGTCCGAATCCTGCCCTCACCGGGATCTAACCGTAACATAACCTCTCCCAATGATACCGCATCATATCTGCATTCTTTTTCCGTTCTTAAATTTAATTCCATAAGTATCCTCTCCCCTCACTTATTTTCGGATAGAAGCCGCCAGTTCTACAGCCTCTTTTGTCAGTTCACGTATCTTGTCAAATTCACCGTTTTTCACCAGATCGCCTTTTACCATCCAGCTTCCGCCGCAGCAGATAATCTTATCACAGCTAAGATATTCCTCTAAATTCTTTGCGCTGATCCCGCCTGTCGGCATAAATTTCACCATGGTATAGGGAGCTGCCATTGCTTTTATCATAGCAACGCCGCCTGCCTGTTCCGCCGGGAAAAATTTCAGCACACGCATACCGCGCTTAACTGCCTGCGCCACCTCGGAAGGCGTGATGCATCCTGGAAATACAGGGATATCTTTTTCCAGGCAATAATCCACGATTTCCGGATCAAATCCAGGGCTTACAATAAATTTTGCCCCTGCCGCTGCGGCACGATCCACCTGCTCTGTCGTTAATACCGTTCCTGCCCCTACAAGCATATCCGGATATTCGCCGCTCATCAGACGAATGGATTCCTCTGCCGCTTCTGTACGGAATGTCACCTCTGCACAGGGCAGGCCTCCTTCCGTCAGCGCTTTTGCCAGAGGAAGCGCATCTTTTGCGTCCTCTAAAACAACTACCGGTACAACTCCATACTCATAAAACTGTTCTGCTATTGTTTTCATAATACGATTTTCCTTTCTTCTAAAATATTATAACAGTTCAGATACCTTCGCTGTTACAGGCATCCGGCTCACTGAAAGCCGCCTGCGGCGGGGAGCCGGATGCTTCTTATCTTTACGCCAGGGTATCATCCGCCGTTATCAGCGTTTGATATCATAATTCATATTCATCAGATTCCGGATTGCCGCCGCGTCATCTGTAATATTGGCGTCGCCCCGGATGGTATGCTTTAAGGCGCTGCTTGCAACTGCAAAATTTACCATATCCATCGGCCTGTAATGGTTCATCATCGCATAGATTAAACCGCTGGCAAATGCATCTCCCCCGCCCACGCGGTCAAGAATATGAAACGTAAACAGCCTGCTCTCAAAGGTATGGCCTTCATACCACATATACGCTTTCAGGCTGTTCTCACTTCCGCTGTGGGCATAGCGCACATGACGCGCGATGCATTTGAGATTCGGATATTGCCTGGCAAACACCTGAAAAATCTCATCCTGCCGCTCATAGTCCGGCTGAAAAGGCATACCGTCTTTCCAGTCTCCTTTACTGTGATCTGTTTCATCCTTCCACAAATGATATGGCTCAATTCCAAATAATACATCCACATAAGGTAAGCACTTCGTACAAAAATCTCTCGCCTCCTCCCATGTCCAAAGTGTGCTTCGGAAATTCCCATCAAAGCTGGTAATCATTCCTTTTTCCTTTGCGGCTTTTAAGCAGCGCAGTATCATATCTCTGCAATTTGCCCCAAGCGCCGGCGTAATCCCGCTTAAGTGGAGCCAAGTAAATCCCTCAAGCAGTGCGTCAAAATCATAAGAACAAAAATCATATTCAGCGATCGCACTGTTTTTCCTGTCATAAATCACCTTGCTGGAACGGATTCCATATCCCGTCTCCAGATAATACGTTCCCAGGCGGTGTGTCGGCGTCTGTTCCGGTGTGCTTAAAATAACCGGCGTGCAGTGTACGTCATTGCTTCGCAGCATTCTGACCGCGCTTTTTCCCAGGCTGTTATTTGGCACAACGGTAAAAAATGTACTGTCTATTCCAAGATTTGCCAGCGCCAGCGCTATATTTGCCTCACTGCCGCCATAACTGGCTTCAAAATTCGACGCCATTCTGATTTTTTCATAATTGGGCGGCGTAAGACGGAGCATAATCTCTCCAATTGTAAGAAACCTGTGAGAATTGCAGTTTTCTTTCAGCAGCGGATTTTCATGTACCATTCAAAGATCCCCCAGTCATTCATAGTCCAGATAAGCGCCCTTCATAGGGCTTGCCGCATGTTCACTGAACAGGCGCAGAACGCCTTTTTTGTATTTTGGCTCCCGCGGCTTCCAGTTCTTTCTGCGTTCTGCCAGAACAGCCTCCACTTCTTCCATCGTCCTGCGCTCTCCGGCAATACCGATAATGTTCAGCTTCCTCTCTTTTATATCGATTTCAATCAGATCCCCTTCTTCTACAAGGGCTATCGGCCCGCAGTCTACTGCTTCCGGGCTGCAGTGCCCAATCACCGGCCCTGTGGACGCTCCGGAAAACCGCCCGTCTGTAATCAATGCAATGCTTCTTCCCAGCTCCTTATCACTGCTGATTGCCTCAGAAGTATAAAACATCTCCGGCATCCCACTGCCTTTCGGCCCTTCATAACGGATAAATACCGCATCGCCTTTCTGCACCTTATGCTTTAAGACCGCATCCAGGCATTCCTCTTCACTGTCAAAGGGCCTTGCTCTTAATATTGCCTGAAACATTTCCTTCGGACAGGCAGTATGCTTGATTACCGCCCCTTCCGGCGCCAGATTTCCTCTTAATATGGCAATGCTTCCATCTGTCCCAATCGCATTCTCATAAGGACGGATAATGTCTTCTTTTGTCAGGGAAACCTGATAGCGTTTATTAAACTCCTGCAGCCATTTATCACACCGTTCATAGAAGCCATTTCGTTTCAGCTCGTCCAGGTTCTCTCCCAGCGTCTTCCCTGTCACAGTCATAACCCCAAGATGAAGATGTCCGCGGATCTCCTCCATAATCGCCGGAACGCCTCCCGCGTAATAAAAACACTCTGCCGGCCAGCGTCCCGCCGGGCGGATATCCAGAAGATATCTGGCATTCCTGTGCAGCCTGTCAAACGTATCTCCGGTAATCTCAATGCCAAATCCATGCGCAACCGCCGGAATGTGCAGCAGGCAGTTGGTGCTCCCTGAAACAGCGGCATGGACAAGAATCGCGTTTTCAAAGCTCTCCATCGTCACAATATCGCTTGGGCACATATGCGGCATAGACGCAAGCTTTACTGCCTGTGAACCTGCCTGTCTTGCAAACGCAAGCAAATCCGGGCTCGTTGCAGGCATCAATGCGCTTCCGGGAAGCGCAAGCCCTAAAGCTTCCGCCATAATCTGCATGGTGGAAGCCGTGCCGATAAACGAGCACGCGCCGCAGCTTGGGCAGGCGTTGCACTTTGCCCAGTTCAGTTTCTCCTCGTCAATTTCCCCGCGCTGGTACTGTGCGCTGTACATGCCGAGCTGTTCTAATGTCAGCATATCCGGGCCTGCGTTCATTGTCCCTCCCGGCACTACCACAGAAGGAATATCCACTCTTGCAAGCCCCATCAGATTCCCCGGCATTCCCTTGTCACAGCTTGCCAGATATACGCCTGCGTCAAAGGGGGTCGCATTGGCATGGATTTCAATCATATTCGCAATCATTTCACGGCTTGCCAGACTGTAATTAATCCCATCCGTCCCCTGGCTCTCTCCATCGCATATATCCGTACAATAATAACGGGCACCATATCCTCCCGCCTCTTCAATTCCTCTCCGTACTTCCTCTACTAAAATATTCAGATGTCCGCTTCCCGGATGACTGTCGCCATAGGTGCTTTCAATCATTACCTGCGGTTTTGAGAGATCTTCCGGCTTCCATCCGGTTCCTATGCGCAGCGGGTCTAACTCCGGTGCATCTTTGCGCAGCTTCTGACTTCTTAATTCCATTCTGTTCCTTCTCCTTTTCTATTCTGATATTTTATAACAAATCTTCGTAACAGGCAATTCTTAGATTCACTCTATGCAAAAAATGAAATCACAAACGCAACTAAAAACCCTGTGCCTCCTACGAGTGTCTCCATAATCGTCCATGTCTTCAATGTCGTTTTTTCATCCATTCCCACCAATGACTTCACCAGCCAGAAACCGGAATCATTAAAGTGTGAACAAACCGTTGCTCCTCCTGCCACTGCCGCTGTCGTACATGCCAGATACAATGGGGACAATTCTGCAATTCCCGGCATTGCCGCAATAATTCCCGCTGCCATTGTCATAGCAACCGTTGCGGAACCTACACAAATCCTTACCAGCGCGGCTACCACAAACGCTACTACCACAATGGGAAGATTTGCAGAAGCTACCGCATTCCCGATCAGATCCCCAAGTCCGGAATACTGAAGCATATACCGAAGCACCCCGCCACAGGCCGTTACCAGAAGAATCAGCCCTGTCGGCTCTAACGATTTTGTCATAATCTTTTCCAATTCATCCATATTGTATCCGTGTTTTATGCCAAGAATCAGCATTGCTGCGATGGTCGCAATTAAAAGCGCGACAAAAGGTTCTCCAAGGAATCCGAAAATAGGCGCCAGCCCGCCAAGCGCCGGAACCACTCCTGCGACGGAATCCAGGATAATCAATACCAGTGGAATCAGAATAATGCCTACGATTGTCCAGAAATTCGGAAGCTTTGACTCATCAAAGTCTTCCTGTTTTGCCACATGCTCCGGAACCGGGACCATATACTTAGTTCCACAGACAGAACCCCATACGGGACCTGCCACTATCATAGAAAAGATACCGCACAAAACACCTACCATAATTACCCATCCCAATTCCACATCCAGCATCGTCGCTACTAAAACCGGGCCTGGCGTAGGCGGAATAAAGGCATGTCCTACGGCAAGTCCTGCCAAAAGCGGAATCGCGTAAAACAGAGAGGAACGGTTTGTTCTTTTTGCAAGTGAAAACGCAAGCGGAATCAGAATAATCAGTCCGGCGTCAAAAAACACCGGCATAGCAATCACCAGGCCTGTAATTCCCAACGCCCAGGCCGCCTTCTTATCACCAAACCATTTTACCATACTGACGGCAAGCGTCTGCGCTCCTCCGGAGGCTTCCAGTATCGCGCCAAACATAGAACCAAGGCCTACCAACAACGCAATCCCCTTTAACGTATTGCCAATACCGTCATTTACTGCTGTTACAATATCCTCAAACGGCATACCTGCCCCAAGACCTATCACAATCGCCCCTACCAGAATTGAAACCATTGCCTGTACTTTACATTTAATAATTAACAGAAGAAGCACTGCAAGGCCTACAATTGCCGCGATCACCAGTCTGGTTGGATTCAATGCCATTGCTTCATTCGCCATATTTATTACCTCCTTCATATTTTTATAATTTTGTTTGAATTTTACGGCTCTTATAACATCTGACGTCTTATGTTATTGTGGTTTTATTCTATTATCTAGTGCAATTTTAGTCAATACATCTGATGTATTTCTTTTTAATTCTATATTATTACACAAAAAAAACGAAAATATCCCTATAGGACCTCTATTTTTTTGTATATTTTACCTATTTTTTTTCCGGTCATTTGAAAACCATAAAATTCATCTGATGTATCAACTTGCCTACGCCTCTCTGTCTTCCAGAAGCTTTATAATCGTCTGACGATTATAGGTCAGATGCATCATCATCGCACATCTCGCTCCTACCGAATCCCGCTTACATATAGCGTCCGTAATCGCCCGGTGAGTTTCCAGTGTTTCTTCGATCAACAAACGATGTGTCAGATTTGCAAACGTATAGACTGCCGTATTAATCACCGGAACCAGAGTCTCTACAACCTGGTTTTTACTGCACCTTGCGATGCAGGTATGAAATTCAATATCTTTGCCAATGTGATTATGGCCGCCCCGGTACAGCTGTTCTGTCTCATCACACAGTCTTTTCAGTTTTTCCAGTTCCTGTTCCGATGCATTCCTGCACGCCAGAGCGGCTATCTCCGGCTCAATCATAAGGCGCACTTCAAACAAGTCCAGTGCCATCTTATATTTATCTTCAAACTTGCCAAGCCCAAGCGGATCTTCAGCCACAGAATTTGTATTCACGACATAGGTTCCGGAACCTCTGCGCACCTCAAGTATCCCCCGTGATACCAGTCCTTTTACTGCCTCCCGGATCGTACTGCGCCCAACGCCAAAGCGTTCTGCAAGTTCGTATTCATTGGGAATCTTCTGTCCCAGTTCAATCGGCTCCTGCAGAATGTATTTCATCAGCTCATCCTCTGTCTGCGCCCCCAGAGACTTTTTGCCCTTTTTATTATTGCTGTACATCCGTTTATCCCTTCTGTCTTACTTTTCATTATTCTATTGTATACTAATTCTTATGTATCATGCAATGAATAATTTACATAAATAGTTTACACCTTTTTTAAATAAAAAAATACCGGACTGCTTACGCAATCCGATATATCACTGTTGTTTTCCGGCTGTTTTCCATATTCCCACTATACAGAAACGGAGATACTCACACTCGGTTCAATAGGAAGCGCCTGTCCTGTTTTGGTATAAGTTACTGGCGTTTTTACAGTATCTGCTTTGCTTTCATCCAATCCTGTATGATCCAACTCTATGCGATCGTCTGATAATACTTTTCCTTCCTCGCTAAGATCTATGGTATCCACACTGGCAGATAAACTGCCGTTTTCCTCAATCCTCGCTTCCAGTTTTTCACGTTCTTCCCGGCGTGTTTGGATTGCTTCTTCACACAACTCTTTTGCTTTTTCCTTAGCCTCTTTTGCGTCTTCTTCCATTCCTTTATCCGCTTCTGCCTTGTATTCCTCTGCTTTATCTGCAAATTCGCCGACATATCCCATTGCCCGTTCCATGGTTGCCAGATCGCCTTTGCGTCTTGCCTCCTTAAAGACACGCATAGGAGTATTCAGCAGGTTCATATTGGTCCTTGCGCCTACAAGTCCTTCCATCGTCTTTACATGCATCGCGCCGCCTCCTTTTTTATTGCGTTTCATCCAAATTTATCTATCTTCATCTGTTGTTTCGGCGGCATCGATGCGCGGTATTAGGTTTCTGTTTCAAATAGCCTGTTTGATGTTATATGTGGCATTATTCCAGGTTCAAAGGTATCAGAACAGAAATCGCAAAGACGCCGTTTTCAGCTTCTATCTTCAATACTCCATGATACTTACGCACCACATCGCCTATATTTTGCAGGCCGATTCCATGCTCCTGCGGATTTTCTTTTTTTGAAACTCCTTCTGTATATGGTTCCATATGATCCATACTGTTTTTTGCTTCCAGAAGAAAACATTTTTTTACTGCCCTTGCCTGTACCGAAATAAAACGGCTGGCATCAACCTGCAGCCTTCCACACGCTTCAAGCGCATTATCGAGTATGTTTCCAAACAGCACGCACAGATCGAACGCATTAATACAGCATACGCCTGGTATCTGTATATCACATTCCCATTTGATCCTGCCTTGTTCTGCCTGCTTCCGCTTCTGGTACAGCAGGGCATCCACCGCCTTATTCCCTGTGATATCACCTCCCGTCTCTAAGACGCTGCCCTCCATGTTTTTCAGATATTCCCCCAGTTTCTCCCATTCTTTACGCAAAAACAAACCCGACAGGGCAATGATATGGTTCTTCATATCATGCCTTAACCGTTCCGACTGGCCATACTGTTCTTCTAACATTTGGTATACTGCAATCTGCGCATGGCAGCGGCTGCTTTTTTCCTGTTCCAGATATATCCGCTCCATTCCAAACACAAAAAAGCCCGCTGCAAACAGGGACAGGCCGGACAGCACGCAAATTTCCATATGGCTGAATATCTGATCATAATACAGCCCCATATTGCCGCCGCTTCTGGCCATAATACCGTTCGACGCACCCCAGTTTACTATATCGATCACAGCTATTATCACAAACAGGGGAATCGATGCCACAAGATACCATTTTCTTGTCTTGCCATAAAAAACAGATACAAGACGCTTTGACATCCAGTATACAGCCAATATTACCAGCAAAAGGCTGACACTATCTGTCAGTCCGGCTTCCCACTCGCTTAAAAAAGGTTCCGGTATCTTTTTTACCGTATGGTGGAAAAACAAAATCAGGCATATCAGAGAAGACTCACAGGCATTTCCCACCAACGTTGTTCCTGTCATCAGCAGAAACGCAGCCAGAATCTTCTTCTCTGTTTCTGCCTCAAAGAGTAATAGAATCAGCCCTGTAAAAAAAATACGGTTTAGAGCCGCAGGGAATATATAAGGAACAGAATACTGCCTGTTTCCAATTTCCAGGCATAACCAGACGCAAAAGGACAAAAGCAAAAACAACTGTCCTCTCTTTTTTGAAGTTGATAAACACATGCTGCAGAATTTTTCTCCCATCCACAGATATCCCAGATAGCATGGCGCTTCCAGTATAATATCTGCGAAATCTAAAACCTGTTTCATATCATGCCTCCGCTCTTTTGCATAACCTTAAGAATCGTCTGGCAAAATTCCTCATACCTTCTTTTGGCGATCACGATATGTTTCCCGTTTTCCAATATCACTTCCTGCCTGTTATATCCATCCACATATTTCAGATTAATCAGATAGCTTTTATGGCACCTGAAAAATCCTTTTCCCTGTAATGTTTCTTCCAATTCTCCGATCTTGCCATAGTAGGTAAAAATACCTTCCGCTCCATGGGCGTCGATCTTTCTTCCTTTGATCTCAAAATAATAAATGTCATCCAAAAATAGTTTCTGTTTCTGCCTCTCCTTACTGACAATCATAAATTCCTGCGAACGGCTTTCTGTTTTCAGGACGGCCTTTTGCAGCGCCTGCTTTAGTTTCCTCTCATCCACGGGCTTCAGCAGATATTGAAACGCCTCCACATCATATGCTTCAAACACATATTCCCTGCTGGAAGATACAAAAATAAGAATTGCATCAGGCGCCTTCTCCCGAAAAATCTGCGCTGTTTTCATCCCGTCCAGCTCCTGCATAATAATATCCAGAAAAACAATATCAAACCGTTCTGACGCCTGCAGCAGCTCCCTGCCGCTGCAAAACTGGCGGATAATGCATGGCGCTTTCATCTTTGCCAGAAGTTCTTTTATCTTCCCCGCCATACTACAGCATTCTATGACTTCATCATCACATACTGCGATTGACAGCATGTTAACCACCTGCCTTATACCGATATATTATATATATCGACACAAATACAAGCAAAGCTTTACTCCTGTCACAAACGGGCATTTTGTTGTAATGGACGTTTGCCCTTACTGTGCCCAGTGTCACAGTTTTTCATCCCCCATTGTTTCATGTGTTAAAACCGGCCTAAATGGTGCATATTGGTACAGATAGATATAGTTTTTCCCAGTTTCTGTATTTCTGGCCTCTATGACATATCCATATTCGCCGCTCCAGTAATTTGTATATTCCTCCACGCCCTCCGGCAGTTCCCTCTCAAAATACCATGCATCCATTGTCTTTAAGTCCATCAGGCACAGACGGGACATATCAAAGGAATCCGTACTACGAGTGGAAACACTTAAAACAGTAGCCTTATCATTCATAAAAAATTCCACATTCCGGGACATCGGAATCCCATCTAATACGGTTCGTCTGCCGCCGTCCTGCAAATTGATTAGAGAAACACAATTATCAGCATAATATGCCAGATACCCATAGCCAATCGATTCCCAATAACGATCCGTTGAAACGGCGCCGTCCCATCTGGAATATGCCGCATCCGTAAACAAAACCGTTGACTCACCGGTCTGTGTATCGTAGAGATACCCGTCGCCGCATTCTTCTGTACCGATAAGGTAAAATAACGTATGGTTTCCGACGGAAAACCAGATTGCACTGTCGTCTGCCGGCGGTTTCCCTGCATAAGCGTCATCCACAATAACTTTACCTGACTTCAGATCTATCGTAATTTTCTGCATATCCTCGTGGCTGCTGCCCGCCATAGCCGTAGCAGTCGCCAAGTCAGGCTGAATGGAAAGCTCTGTAATACAATCCCAATCAGACAAATCTGCCAAGGCCAGCGGATCGGATACCTCCCCGGTCTTCAGATTAAGCAAAAACGGATACTGATAGCCAGTCTGCTGCGCATCCAGAAGGAAAAAGACCTGAATCATATCCTCGTTTCCCTCCAATGTCTGATAAAAAAACTGTCCGTCATAGTCATCTCCCAAATCGACGCCACCAGCGCTGCCAATATCAAAACGATATCCGCTTTCCGTGTCGTCAAGTAAAATATCTGTTCCGTACTGCCGCCAGACTACATGAAATTCCATAAGCGGAAGCGTCAGATTGCGGTAGCCTTCGGTTGATCCGCTATAAGTCATAATGCCAGGCAGCATACCAGGCTGTACGGCGGCTTTTAGAGTTTGCGGCTTTAAAACAATTTCTTCCAGATCTCCATCTGTCACACTATAATACGCCGTTTTTCCATCTGCTGCCTGTGTCCTGAAAAGGGGGATACCAGAGGGTGTCTCTTCTAAAGTCAGATAATCCAGGCTGCTGGCGTAAGAAGCAGTAAAATGAGCATCCAGCGTAACATCCTGTATCAGCGTAAGACTGCCGGCAGTCTGCCGGGTGATATTTCCACTTAACTCGCTGGAACTATCGTTTGCTGGTTCCGAACAGTCTTCATAAGAAACCGGCTCCTCTGTTTCCAAATCCCAGATTGGTATCGTCTCGGTGATTCCAGAGGAAAAAACATGAGTAATAACAGTCCGTAGTTTTGAGCTTGCAGCAAATATAGTCGTACTGCCAACAGCAAAAACAAGCAGGACAATAACAGCCATTCTCCAGGCTGGCGTATGCCATACATAAATCCGCAGGCTATGCAGGAAATGCTTTCTATCCGTCTGCTTCCGTTCTTCCATAATGGATGACAGAAAGAGAGGTTTTGTCGGCTCTGGCATGAGTCCTGCAGCTTTCCGCAGTTTTTTTTCTATAGCTTTGTAATGACTGAATAACATCATACGCGCTCCTTTCTTATACACATTTTGGGTTACAGCCGGCTGCGCAGCTTTTCTAATGAACGCATATAACGTTTGCGGCTGGCATCGGCGCTTTGATTTGTGATTTGGCCTATTTCCTTCCAGGTCAGATCTGCCAGGATACGCAGGCAGATAATCTCTTTTTCCGGCTGCAGCAGGTCTTTTATCAGATCAAGAAACATAAGATTTGACTGTTCCTCTGTATCCGGTAAGACAAATGCAGCCGAAGAAACCGATGTTTCATTTACAAGCTCATGGCTGCGCCGGCGTAAAACATCATACGTCAGATTCCTGGCTATTGTCACAATCCATGCTGTTTCGCTGATATCGTTACGGTAAGTTCCGGCCTGCTCCTGAACACGTAAAAATGTTTCCTGTGTAATATCTTCCGCCAGATACGAATCACCTGTCATTGACAGAATCAGACGATAGACTCTGGTCTTTTGCTGTTTATATAACAATTCCAGAGCATAAATATCACCACGGGCTATTTTGGGTATCAACTTCATATCAGTTCTCCTTTGGCAAAGATAAACGCAGCTGCCTGCATGCAGATAAATGAGAGAAAATATCATCCTTTTTTCAGCTTTCTCTTATATAACGTTTCAGAAAGCCAAAAACGGACAAAAAGTTATTTCTTATGGAAATGTTATGGAAGTTCCTTTAACTTAGACTGCAGCAGCTCAATAAATCGTTTACATGCCATCGGCATACTGGATTTGTCTTTATAACCAATAGCTATGGTTCTGGATATCGCCGGTTCTGTAGCGCAAAGCCGGATTTGGTAATTCGTTCTGTGCAATACCAGCTCTGCCAGAATACTGACTCCTAATCCGGCTTCTACCATGGTCATAATCGCATAATCATCATGGATGGTATATTTAATATCAGGCGATACCCCGATTGCCTGAAACGCTTCTAACGGCTCATAGTAATGCCCCTCTTCTAAAAGTATAAACGGCTCTTTGGCTAATAATCCAAGCGGAATCACATCATATTCACCTAGAGGATGCTGTTTGGGAAGCACGGCAAGCATAGCCCCCTCTTTTAATACAATCGTTTCAATTCCATTCACTGCTTTGGGATTCACAAAGCCAAAATCAACTGCGCCTGTTTTGATCCATTCATAAATCGAAGTATAATCCCCCTGATGAATCACAAATTCCACCTCCGGATATTGCTTCTGAAATTCTTTCAGCAAATCAGGAAGCCAGTGTGCAGAAATGCTGGCAAGCGTCCCCATACGGATTGTCCCTGTTTTTAACCCTTTGATTTCATTTAGCTTTTCATGGACAGCGTGATACTGATAAATCAATGTTTCTATATGCGGATACAGCTCCGCTCCTTCTAAGGTAAGCCTGGCGCCCGTCCGAAAACGATTGACAAGTTTTAAGGACAGTTCTTCCTCTAAGGAAGATATCATCTGGCTCATGGCAGACTGGGAATACCCCATAACTTCGGCTGCCTTGGAAAAGCTTCCCAGCTCAATAATTTTCTGAAGTGCAAGATATCTGTTCATAAGTTCACATTTCCTTATATTAGCATTAGATATTTTCGTTTTACTTATTTTGCTTTACAGTATATACTGAATTAAAAATAAATGCAAGGAGGATGATACCATGAATATCATTCCATATCAGGAACAATATAAAGAGGATTTCATACAATTAAACATCGATTGGATCGAAGAGAACTTTGGCTGTCTGGAAAAGGAAGATTTAGAAACGTTCCAGCACATTGAGGAAAGCTTAGAACATGGGGCAATGATCTTTTTTGCAGTTGAACATGGCAGCGTTCTGGCAACCTGCATGGCAAAACCCATGGAAGAGGACGGAATATGGGAACTGTGTAAACTGGGTTCCAATAAGCATCTTCCGCATAAGGGAGCAGGAAGCGCCGTATTTGAAGCATCCATGCACTGGGCAATACAGCACAACGCAAAAAAACTGTTTATCTTATCCAACAGCAAATTAAAAGCAGCATTACATATTTATGAAAAATATGGATTCCGCGAAATCAAATTGGAAGATTACGAATATGTCCGGGGCGATATCGCTTTTGAATACATGGTTGCGCAGAACGAAGCCTCCTGAAATTGAAAATCCTTATATTTACTGTAGCAAACTCTTTAACCGCTTCACCCCGTCCTCCAGGATTTCCAGCGTTGGCGGCGTCGTTACGGAAATCCTGGCTGTTTTTTCAGGTATCCTGTTTCCTACAGAAAAACGCTCTGCTCCATACACTTCCACACCTGCCTGTTTTGCACAGATTTCAAAGCTTTTCCCTGTGAAATAGGAGGGCAATTGTATGGATCTGAGCGGCGCTGTCAACTCCGCTGGCATAACAAAGCCATCCAATTGTTTATTGACAATACGATTCCGTTCCATAATCCCCTGTTTTCGTTCGGCAATAATTTCATCCACAGCGCCGTCTTCAATCAAAGCGGCAGATACCGTTGCCAATAATGGTGAAATCGAAATATTCATAGAATATAATGCCGCCACCAGTTTTTCGTAAAACCGATCCGGGACATATATAAACGCTGTCCTAAGTCCCGGTGAAACAGTTTTGGAAAGGCTTGATATATAAACTACCTGCTCCGGGGCAAAAGAAGCAATTGGCTGCAGAGGATTTTCTTCCAAAAGATTATTAATGCCATCTTCTATTACAAGCAGATTTTCCTCTCTGGCCACTTTCGCAACTATTTTTCTGCTTTCCACAGACATAATATGCGCCGTTGGATTCTGGTAATCTGGTATGACATAAAGGCCTTTGATATTTTCATTCCGTACCGCATAGCGGATTCCCTCTTCTGTTATTTCATGATTATTGCTTTGGACAGGGATTAGATGAATGCCGAATAGCTTTGCCGCTGTTTTTACGCCGGGATACGTCATAGGCTCCGTACCGATTTTATCATTGGTATCAAAAAATGCTCCTAAAGCAGCCATAAGCGCATTTTGTCCCCCTGCTGCCAGGACAATATGCTCCCTGTCTGTATGGAACCCTGATTTTTGCAGCCATGTAACGCCTGCACTGCGCTGTCTTTTTGTCCCTTCTGGCATTCCATAGGAAAACAACTGCAAAGCATCCGGTTTCTTCATCAAGCGTTCCGTATATTGTTTTACCTTTAAATTACTTGTGACAAAGGGAACAATTGCCCCCATCTCAATCATGCGCGAATCCTTATTTCCACAAAGCAGTATTGGCTCGGCAGCAGCGTCAGAAGAAACATACGTGCCATTGCCAACAGACGCAGAAAGCAAGCCTTTCTGCCCGCATAATTTGTAAACTTTCGATATGGTGCTCAAATTCAAGTCCAGAAAATCAGCAAGTTCCCGCTGCGGCGGCAGTTTTGTTCCTGCTTTCAGTTTTCCACTTTTGATATCGTCTTCCAGCAGCTTTGCCAGTGCAATATATTTCGGCCCTTTCAGCCTGCTTAAATCAGGTTTCCAGCTCATGGGATAATGTTCAAAAGAATTTACCGGCATACTCTCATTCCCTGCCCTTCTGTTTGCATTGCATTCCTGCAATATTTAGTATTGTCTGCCATACAATTTTATCATTGTATTCTTTTTGCTGCAAGCTTACAATAAATTACAAAACATTTTAACTGAATTGAGGTATCGCATTATGAATATAGAACATTTATTATCCAAAGGTATCCAGGCAACTCCGCCCTCATTTGTCAGAGGCATATTAAAAGCCGCTTCCGATCCGGAAGTGATTTCTTTTGCGGGCGGTCTTCCCAACCCGGTTTCATTTCCGCAGGAGGATCTTTTAAACTCTATGGAGTATATTGTGAAAACATATGGAAGCAGTGTATTCCAGTATTCCATTACCGCCGGACTGCCAGAACTTCGGCAATATATTGCGGACAGATACAACCGGATTTTTGGCCTTACTCTTACAATGGAAAATATTATTATTACAACTGGTTCCCAGCAGGCGCTGGATCTGATCGGAAAGGTTCTGCTGAATAAAGGTGACGGGGTAATCGTTGAAAAGCCGACGTATCTCGCCGCAATACAGGCGTTTTCCATGCATCAGCCGGTATTTTATCCGGTAGAACTGACAGAAGAAGGTATGGACCCAAATCAGCTTGAAAAAGCATTGCAAAACCCTGTGAAATTTATCTATGCAATACCTGATTTTCAAAATCCAACCGGACTGACTTACTCTGCTAAAAACCGGGAACGCATTTATGAAATTCTAAAAGACCATACGGTTGTTTTAATTGAAGACGATCCCTATGGCGAGCTGCGTTTTAAGGGAGAACGCCTGCCTTATATTGGCGCCGGGAGGCTGCCGGGCAGTATTCTGCTTGGCACTTTTTCCAAAACCGTTACACCGGGTATGCGTACAGGTTTTATCATTTCCGAGAATAAAGAACTGCTAACATGCATCTCCATTGCAAAAGAAGCAAGCGATCTGCATACCAATATCTTTTCCCAGTATTTAATCTGGGATTACCTGAAAAATAATGATCTGGATCTGCATATCGCAAAAATTACAGAGCTGTATCAAAAACAGGCGCATGCAATGATGGATGCCATGGATCGCTATTTTCCGCCCACAGTAACCTATACAAAACCACACGGCGGCATGTTTTTATGGGTTACGCTTCCTGAGAAAATCAGCGCCATGTCCCTGTTCCCTGGGGCTTTGGCAAAAAAGGTTGCGTTTGTCCCAGGAGACCCTTTCTATATTGGCGTCAAACATGCCAACACCATGCGCCTGAACTACACCAATGCGGACTGTGAAACCATCGAAGAAGGAATCCGCAGATTAGGAGATTTGCTGAAAGAACAGTCCATATAAACACGGTTCCACTCATACAGTTATCCTCTCTCTTTCTTTTGGTAGTGTCAACTTTATATGCCCCAAATCGGCTCAACCCCAGTAAATTCAATGGTTACAGAGGTTATTAGCCTTTACCTCCCCTTTCTTTGGCTTGGGCGACCAAAATTTTACGTCAGGAACCCAGTCAAGGCCGGGCTGAAAGCCCGTTAAATTCAGCCTTGACGGGGTTTCCGTAAATAAAATATAATCGGCCACAACCAAGGGAAGGGGTTCGATTTTTTCATAATCCGTTTTACACTACCTTTCTTTTTTGCAGTATCAGTTATTTTTCACTCCCACGCCAATCACTTGCTGATTGGCGTGGGACAAAAGCGTAAATTCATAGAAGGCAGCCGTCCCTTGCCGCCAGGCAACTTTAAATGGACGGGTGCCAGTTACATTTCATACCGGATATGAGAAAAATTTCTGAAAAACTGGCGTGGGTGTGAAACAATGTCAGCAACTTAAGCAAAACTTATTTCTTGCCTTATTTCTTACTTACAGCATGGAATAACGTAGTCAGAGAGAGGGCAGGGCAGAGGGGATTTACTTTTGTGACTTGTGAAGGATTTAGTGTTTCTTAGCAGT
>CAJUPF010000018.1 GCA_910588565.1 uncultured Lachnospiraceae bacterium | reverse complement strand
GATTCAATAAAATCGGGTTCCCTAGTTTTGTTTAACGACAGGATGGTACGCTCGAGCAATCGGGCCGAACTGTCTATTCAGCTGTATTGAAATTATATTCCGCAAAACCCAAGATGTCAACTATAAAAAATTTTCAGTCAATTCATATACCATATCAATTGTTACAGTTCACGGCCACCCGGCCGCAAACTGTAACGCATCCAGCCCATTCCAAGTCGCCTTCGGCGAGGGGCTGGATGCTTGAAACCACTGCTTTATTGGCCGGATGCCCTGCAGCGGGGTGCAGGGCGCCGTGAATAGTAACTATCAATTGTCTTTTCAATCGTCCTCTTTTCCTTTCCAATTCTTTCACACATTTTCTAAGTCTGGCTTTCCAACTGTCCTTAGGGGCATCCATCAAGCTTTTGATCAAAACCAATCCCGCCGCTTCATAGCCCTGTACCGCGCGACTTGAGACTCCAAACGCATTACATACTTTTCGCAATGTCATATCACTCATTACTTATCTCTCCGTATAGCCTAAAATTGCACGTTACGTGCAGTCAACACTTTTTTCATGAAATTTGCATCAAAAAAATTCCCCGCAACCCATAGGATCGCGGGGAATTTTTTCATTAGCAAACACCCTGAGCAATCATTGCATTTGCCACTTTCTCAAATCCGGCAATATTCGCACCCATCACATAATTGCCTTCCTGTCCATAACGTTTTGCAGCATCATCAATAGTATGATAAATATTCACCATAATCTGCTGTAACTTGGAATCCACTTCTTCAAATGTCCAGCTCAGACGCTCGCTGTTCTGGGTCATCTCCAAAGCGGAAGTCGCTACGCCGCCGGCATTTGCAGCTTTGCCGCCGATAAACCAGACGCCGTTCTCCTGCAGATACTTTGTCGCATCAATGGTAGTAGGCATATTAGCGCCTTCGCAGACTGCTTTACAGCCGTTTGCAACCAATGCTTTTGCATCGTCGAGATGCAGTTCATTCTGAGTTGCACATGGAAGCGCAATATCACATTTCACAGACCATACGCCGCGGCCTTCATGATATTCCGCACTTGGACGTGCTGCTGCGTACTCTGTTAAACGTGCGCGTTTTACTTCTTTTACTTCTTTTAACAAAGCTACGTCAATTCCTTCCGGATCATAAATCCAGCCGGTAGAATCCGAACAGGTCACAACCTTTGCGCCCATCTGCTGTGCTTTCTGGGCCGCGTAAATTGCGACATTACCAGCGCCGGATATCACAACAGTCTTGCCTTCCATGGATTCGCCATGGCATTTCATCAATTCTTCTGTAATGTATAACAGGCCGTAGCCAGTAGCTTCGGTACGCGCCAGGGAACCGCCGTATGTTAAGCCTTTTCCGGTTAATACGCCTTCGTAAACACTCTTAATCTTCTTGTACTGTCCGAACATATAGCCGATCTCTCTTGCGCCGGTACCGATATCTCCGGCCGGAACATCCACATCCGCGCCGATGTATTTGCAAAGTTCCGTCATAAAGCTCTGGCAGAACGCCATAACTTCTCTGTCTGATTTGCCCTTCGGATCAAAGTCAGCGCCGCCCTTGCCGCCGCCAATCGGAAGCCCTGTCAGGGAGTTTTTAAAAATCTGCTCAAATCCCAGGAATTTGATAATACCTGTATTTACAGAAGGATGTAACCGTAACCCGCCCTTGTACGGCCCGATGGAATTATTAAACTGGATTCTGTATCCTGTGTTTACCTGAACCTGGCCGTTATCGTCTACCCACGGTACACGGAATTTAAACTGCCTGTCCGGCTCTGTCAGTCTCTCTAAAATAGCTTCTCTGCGGTAAGTCTCTTCATTTGCGTCAATAACAGGGCGTAAGGAATCGAGAACTTCCTCCACTGCCTGAAGAAACTCCGGCTCAGATGCATTTTTGGCTTTTACTCTCTCTAGGACTTCATCAACATAACTCATCTTTTAATCTCCTTTATTATAGTATTGGATTGTCTCATCGTTTCTATTCTATTATGAAATGAATAATTTGGCAATCATTTTTTCTTTATTTCTTTAATACTTTCATGTTTTAGAAGAAAAAAGCAAAAATTTTGCAAGTTCAAAGAGAGAAAAATTCATTTATACGTAACAGTTCAGCCTTCCGTCTTCCCTGCTGCAGAATCCGCTCCGTTTATAGTTTGCCCGCGGCAAAGGAGCCGGATTCCTGACAATTCTTCTAGATCGGCTGCTAACTGCGCAGCAAGCGCGCAGCTGCAGTCTAAACTGATTACATTTACACTTCCACAGTTGTTATTTTAGAGGATCAACGGCAGTAATTACTGGTTTTCCGTCTTGATCTACCAGAACGGACATCCCGCAGCCAACCGTTAACGCTGAGGACGCCAGTAGATAATTAACACCCGTTTCTCTGTCAACAATTATTTTTTCCACATTTGTCATCCCCTGTGAATAAATTTCAACAAAGCGATCCTTTGCCATGCTCTCACACTCCCTTCTCTTCTTCCTGTCTGCATGAAAAACATACCACGCTTCCAAAGGGATATGTCAGATTTTTCCTAAACGGCAGAACTATTTCCCAAATGGCGCAGAGAAATGCCTTTCCTGCCAATTCTCCTCCCATTTTCTGCGAAGCCTTGCTTTTCCGGTTCGGGACAACAAACATTCATATCCGCCTGCCCGCAGCGTTCCCTGTTTCAAGTCCACTGAGTCGATTTTTTCCGCTGACACCAGATAGGAACGGTGTACGCGGATAAACCGTTCTCCAAGCTGCGCCTCAATTTCATTCAGGCTCCCTACAAAATCCACGCGGCTGTGCGCCGTATGGAGCAGTACATGATGCGGAATCGAAGATGTTTCAAAAAACAGAATGTCCCTGACTGGTATATAGCGTATCTTCTCGCCCTCCCGCACCGGAAAAAGCTCCGCCGGGTCCTGCCGCTCCTGTGCCAGCCGCCTCCAGATGGCTTCCAGGCACATCGTCACCGACTGCGCCAGAGCGTTTGGATCTTTTACTATATAATCAAACGCTTCCAGATGATACTGAAATGTACGAAACGCCAGATCGCCGTAACTGGTAATGTAAACCAGCGTTGCATGTGGATCTGCCTGGCGAATCTTCTGCCCCAGAAGAAATCCGTCCAGGCTCTCGTCTTTCAGATCTACATCCAGAAAATAAACGCCCCGCCTGCCGCCTGTCCGCTCCAAAGCATCCAGCAGCGCCTGAGCGCTGTCCGCGCTGCATACCACAGCCATATCCCAGTCTTCTATCAGGGTTTTCCGTTCCAGAACCGACTGGATCTGTTGCCGGACTGCCGCATCATCGTCACAGAGATATATCGCAATCATAACATCCCTCCTGTTATCATCAGTTCCTGTACAAAGATATGATCGTTCCAGCTGGCAGAGGAGGAAGCATTCGAGTATCGTTCGAGAATACGCTGGTAGCTGAACAGCCCAAGCCCTCTGCCCTCTCCTTTGGAAGACCAGCCTTCTTGCCATATTTTTGCCGGTGGAACGCTGTTGTTATAGGGATTTGAAATTCTGAAATTCAGCGTATCGTTCTGCTGCAGAATCACAATCTCCACCCAGGGAGCTTCCGTCTCCTCTGCGGCTTCTATCGCATTATCCGCCAGTATTCCAAAGCAGCGCACAAAATCCCACACATCCATCGCAACCCGATCTACTGGATAGAGCGCTTCCAGACGGCATTCCACCCCTTTGTCCCGCATAATGGCAATTTTGTTCAGCAGAAGGCTTCTGACCTGCGGGATCTGTATATTTCCAATCCAGGCCGAGAATTTTATTTTTGCTCCCAGACGCTGTTCCAAGCCCGCATCCAGCTGTTCTAAAGACTTTCGCAGTTCTTCCTCTGCCGCTCCCCCATTTGCCTGGCCCGATAAACCTGCCAGAAGGTTTTTATAATCATGCCGGAATGTACGCACTTCCCGGCGTATATCTTCCAGCTCCTGCTCATAAAGCCGCTGCCTGTCAATCATATCCCGCTGAACCAAAAGCCTGCGGCCAGCATCAAACCGCCAGGCCAGGTAAATGATCTGCCCTATCGACAGGGGCACAAATACAACAGCCAGAACAGCGTAAATCCCCAAATACAAAGCGCCGGAATCTCCTGACACAATACCGCCCCGCAAAAGCAGAAACGCTTCCATAGACAATTCCAGGCAAAAGGTAAGCAGCGCTGTCTGCCTCGGACCAAACGCATCTTCCAATAACAGTTTAAAACAGGCGCCAAACCGAAACCTGTTTAACAGAAATACAACCAGGCCGCAAGCCAGAACCCCGGCTCCTGTCCGCACCCCATACTGCAGCGGCGTATCAAGAAGAAACGGCAGAAACACAAAACTAATCAAAGCTGAAGTCGCCACCTGCAGAGTCCCCGCCACACATACAGCGGAAAATGCCCGCCAGAAATCAGTGTCCCATACCCACATCATCCAAACCGTACACAGCAGCATAATCACAAGGGAAGATACAGAATAACGAACCAGACCAGGCAGCGGCACTATCGCATAACCCCAGCATGATACCAGCGCAGCCAGGACTGGCGATAGAAGCAATAGAGGCAATTTTTTCAGCTTTCTCCATACTGGCCGCTCATTCATGATCAGAAACAGATAGAGCGCCAGCAGCAAATGCCCCACAAGGGAGTCGCAAAATGCAGACCAGATGTATTCTAATACTGTCATACTTTTTCTCCACCTTTCCCTCCATATGTTCTATCTAATTGAAATAATTATACCATCCCTCGCCGACTGCGTAAACAAAAAGCGCTTACTGTATATTGTAAAGGCTTTGTACATATGCTATTATTTTATGAACAATCGGCGGCTTTGCCTGTGCGAAAAGATTTCATTCCAGCATACGTACCATATGCGGCTAAATGAACAGACGAACGCAAAGCATTGCCAAAGCAATACGAAACGGGGCATTTATGAATACCATTTTATTATTAGAAGACGAAGAAAGCCTGCGGCGGGGTATCTCTTTTAAATTGGAAAAAGAGGGCTACCATGTAATTACCGCAGGCAGCATAAAAGAGGCCAGAATGCAGTTTGACCTCCACGACATCCAGCTGATCCTGTGTGATATTATGCTGGATGACGGCAGCGGACTGGAGTTCTGCCAGTATATCCGGAACGAAAAGCGCAGCGGAGTCCGGTTTATATTTCTTACCGCCATGGATCAGGAAGTAGATATTGTCATGGGCTATGAATCCGGAGCGGACGATTATATTACAAAACCTTTCAGCCTGGCCGTTTTAATCTCCAAAGTAAACGCCGTTTTCAAACGCATCTCCGATCCGGCTTCCGGCGAAACAGTTTCTGTCATTAAATCCGGGGAGCTGCTCTACTATCCCAATGAAATGAAACTATGGATCAATGGCGAGCCTGTCAGTCTGACCAAAAACGAATATCGCCTGCTGCAGCTGTTTTTAAATCATCCCAAACAGATTTTATCCAAACAGCAGATTTTAGAGCAGATATTTGATGTGGATGGGATTTTTGCCGATGATAATACCGTCGCTGTAAATATCCTGCGGCTGCGGGAAAAAATTGGGGACAATGATGAAAAACGGATTCTGAAAAATATCCGGGGAATGGGGTATGTATGGGACTGCATAACAGAATTACTCTAAGACGATTTCTGATCCTGCTGTATCTGTTTCTTTCATTTCTTACCGCCTGCAGGGAACTCTGCTTTTTATCGGAATTAAAATCTGGTTATACGAATACCCGGCAGATGCTCGTTTACATTGCCGCAGCCCCAAACCCAAAAGAAGCGGCGCTAAACTGGCTAAAAGAACCGCCGGAAGATTTCCGTTCCAAAGCAGCTGGCGAATCCATAGCAACATACGGTTATGATATACAAACTGTAACCGTCTGGGATAAAGCCTACCATTCCGCCAGACGAAACAGCCTGATTCTTTCCGCCGCTTTTGAACTGCTGTTATTTCTTTCGTTCTATATCCTTTACTTCCTGCAAAAGAAGCGGCAGCAAAACCAGGCCGTGGAACTGGAAAAAATCCTGTGCCAAATCCAGGATACCGATTCCGGCCTGCTGCATGATTCCAAAGAACTTGACGACATATTAAAAGACAGAATCCGTTCCCTGCAAGAACAAATCCAGTCCGATCATAACCGTCTTTTGCAGGAAAAAGAAGCCACCAAATCTCTGGTTACAGACATTTCCCATCAGCTGAAGACACCTGTAGCCGCGCTAAAAACCAGCCTGGAACTACTGGCAGCAGAAGACCTTTCAAACGAAGAGAAGCTGGAGTTTCTAAACTCCTGTATGTTACAGGCAGAGGGACTGGAAAACCTGACCAAAACACTCGTCAATGTATCCCGCATGGAAAAAGGCCTGGTACAAATTACGGCAAAACCTTCCGACATTATGGACACTCTGCGCACTTCCGTCAGCCGGATCTATGAAAAAGCGCAGAAGAAACAGATTTCCATAGAGTTAGAAGATACCTTCTGCGGCAATACACAAACTCTGCATGATCCAAAATGGACCGCGGAAGTATTTGTAAATATTCTGGACAATGCCATTAAGTACAGCGGGGAACATACACGCATCTCCATACGGCTTTCCGATCTGGTTCATTTTATTAAAATTGAATTTGAAGATGAAGGAATAGGTATTGCTAAATCAGATTATCATAAGATTTTTCAGCGTTTTTACCGTGGGGAATCTGCAGCGGGCGTTGAAGGCTCCGGAGTAGGCTTATATCTTGCCAGAAATATGATCGACAAGCAAAACGGCACAATCTTCGTCCGCTCCAAAAGCGGTTCTAAAAGCGGAAGCATTTTTTCCATACAGCTTCCAAAGGCATAGCACATCGTTCTGCGCCCACTGCTTTGCGCCAGATTCTCTCCAACCGCCGCGCCCACATACACGGCGCCGCGTTCCAGAGTATCCCATATCAGACGCGTCCTTTCCAAAAGAAGTCTTACAGATTTGTAAGTCTTCTTTTTTCTTTTGAAAGTGAATTGTAAGAAACAGTCTGTATACTAAATATAACTTCCCGATAAAACCGGAGGTTAAGAAGTCAAACGACGGTTACATACAGCGGCATATCAGAGCATGAAATAGGAGGAAAATTATGCAAATACTTGAAACCAAAGACTTATGTAAATATTATGGAAAAAACGAGAATCAGGTAAAAGCTGTGGATATGACAAATATCTCTGTTGAAAAAGGGGAATTTGCCGCCATTGTCGGCAAGTCCGGCTCCGGCAAATCCACGCTGCTGCACCTGCTTGGGGGTCTTGATTATCCTACCTCCGGGAAAGTTCTTATTGGCGGCAAAGACATTTTTACATTAAAAGAAGAAGCGCTTGCCGCATTCCGCAGGAGAAAAATAGGATTTATCTTCCAGTCCTATAATCTGATTTCTTCCATTAATGTATGGGAAAATATTGTCCTTCCGATCGGGCTGGATCATAAAAGGGCGGATACGGATTTTATTCAGGATATCTTAAACGTCCTGGGCTTAACGGAAAAAAGAAACAGTATGCCCAATACGCTTTCGGGCGGACAGCAGCAGCGGGTCGCCATTGCAAGGGCGCTTGCCTCAAAACCCGATATAATCCTCGCAGACGAACCCACCGGAAACCTGGACAGCCAGAGCAGCCTGAACGTTATGAGCCTTCTGAAAGTCTCGGTCAAACGGTATGGCCAGACTCTGCTTATGATTACCCATGATGAAGAACTGGCGCAAATGGCAGACAGGATTCTAATTATTGAAGACGGAAAGGTGGTGTCTTAAATGAAAACCATCACTAAACTAGCCATAAGCAGCGCCAAATCCACAAAAACCAGAAGTATTCTGACTGGAATCGCCATTTTTCTGACTACTTTGCTGATTACAATCGTTTCGTTTGGCGCAAATTCCATTATTCAGGTAAATCTTTTAAGCGCGGCAGATCACTATGGGGAATATTTTGGAAGCTTTAGCCGGATCACGCCCGAACAGGAAAACAAGATCCGCCTGCACGCTCAGTTTTACAATGTTGGAATCCGCAGCTATGCCGCCGAAGTTATCTGCAAAGGGTATCGCCTAAATCTATTCGCTATGGATTCCACTGCGCAGAATCTAGCGCATATGGCTCCGGAATCTGGAAGTATGCCGGAAAGCGAAAATGAAATACTTGCCCAACGAGAATTTTTTGGCGTAATGGGATATGAAAATCCAAAAATCGGAGATACGGTAAGTCTCCCCGTACGGATTAACGGCGAGGGTGAAATCATCACACAGGAGTTTGTTATCAGCGGTTTTAGCGTTTCTTCAAAATCCAATAATCTAGCCAAACAATATGGCGGTTATGTCTCTATGGAATTTATGGAGAAACAGATTCCGGACAAAAGCAAACGGAATACCCTGTTATGTTTCCAAGTAGCAAACGAAGAAAAACTCGGCCATGACGGTATGAAAGAAAAAATCAACACCCTTGCAGCAGATATCGGCATTACCGAACAGCAGATATCCATTAATGACGGGTATTTAACGTGGGCGCTTGATCCCGGCAGGGAAGTTATTCTGCCCTGTATCTGCATCCTTTCTATTATAGTCCTTGTGGCCGCCCTGGTTATATACAATATTTTCCATGTATCTGTCGTGCAGAAAATACGGGAGTACGGCCGGCTGAAAGCCCTTGGCGCAAGCCAGAAGCAGTTAAAGAAACTAATCCACAAAGAGGGTCTGTTCCTCACCGCCGCCGCGGCTCCGGCGGGTATCCTGACGGGAGTCCTGATTTTAAAACTATGGCTGTCGGTGTTTTTTCAGAATATTTCCGTTTTTTCCTTCCCGCTGACCGTTCTTACCATAGCGCTTGTATTGGCAACCGTATTTGTATCCATGCACAAACCCGTCAAGCTGGCGGCAAAAACTTCCCCGGTGGAAGCCATCCGCTATGAAGCCGGCGGCAAAGAACTGTCCCGCAAAGGCCGGGAGTCCCTGCATATATTAGGCCTGACCATGTCAAACCTCTCCCTGCATAAAAAGCGGACGGCTACAACCATCCTCACTATGGGGCTTTCCTGTATTCTGTATGTCGTTGTAGCGAATCTGGTGGGAAATATGAATCCCCAGGATCAGGCCAGAGAAGATCTGGAATATGGAAAGTTCCGCATTGAAATTGACGGCGATTTAAATGATAAAACCTACCCGGAAAATAATCTGTATGAAATCCAGAAGCAGAACACCCTGGGAGACGACTTTATCAGCCAGATCCAATCGATAGAGGGCGTTACCGAAGTACGTACCAGAAAACTGATCGAAGCGCAGGAGTTTAAGGAAAATGCCAGCGAAGATATCTACAACACAATTGCTGTGTTAAGCGAGGAAGAATTCGCATGGCTTCAGCGCAATAAAGAGCAGGGCGACGTCGATTATCAAAATACCGCGGCAAACGACGGTGTGATTTTTATGTGGGAACATTTCCGGGAAGAAGAAGGATATCAAATCGGTTCAAAATTTCAGTCTGAACTTTTTGACGGTGACAGACGGATTCCTTTTACCGCCCCAATTGTCGGAAGCTGTGGGCATTCCAATGACGACGCTACCTGGGTTATGACAGAAGATACGTTTGAAAAGCTGGGGATTTCAGGAGATATGACGTCCATATTGTTTGTAGACTGTACGGATGAAGCAGAAGATGACGTCAAAACTGCGCTTGAGAATCTTGTAATGTCTACCGATCACCTTTCCATGAAAAGTTTTTCCAATACGCTTGCACTGCTGGAATATCAGGTTTCTTTTATGAAAAACATCAGTTTTACCTTTTTTATTATTTTGGCAGTAATCGGATTTATGAATATGGCAAATACGATGATTACCAATATCCTGACAAGGAAACGGGAATTTGGCGTTATGCAGGCAATTGGAATGAGCAGCCGGCAGCTGAATCAGATGCTGCAGCTCGAAGGACTGGTATTTACAGCCGGAACGCTTCTGGTTTCCCTGTCCCTGGGAAATATATTAGGGTATTATGCATTTCTCTGGTGTAAAAAGGAAGGATATGTCGGTCTGTTTATATACCGCTTCCCAATCCTGGAAAATATCTGCCTGATCCTGGGAATTACCGTGCTGCAGCTGATACTGGCATTCGTGCTCAGTAAAAATATAAAAAAAGAGTCGATTGTAGAGAGAATCCGGCATGAAGAATAGAATGAATTTTCAGGCCCGCCCTAACGGCAATTCAGAATATAAACCCGGCGCAGCCGCATAAGGCTGCGCCGGAAGCGAAAACATGATGTGGCAAAAATAGTTCCATCCTGCCAGAGAAAATTTTAAAATTGCTTTCTGGCAGCTTAATTGCTCACTGCCTGTAAATCTGATTAAAATAATCATTTAACTTCGCCAGTGCGAAAATCAGCACCGTAGTTTCCTGTTCGCTGATCCCATCTTTGATTCTGGCGATCATATTCCGGTGGAACGACTCGTGATGCAGATAGGCCCGTCTGCCCTTTTCTGTCAGATGGGCGAATACTACGCGTTTATCTTTTTTCCCACGTTCCCGAATCACATATTTTTTTTCGGAAAGGCCATCCATGGATTTTGTCAGCGTCCCTGTGGTAATGGACATCAGTTTGGCGATTGCAGACATACTTTTGGGCTCTTTTAAACCAATCGCCTCAATAATATGCATATCATTGACGCTGATGTCTTTAAATTCCGGTGTAATCAGATATTTTTCCTCAATCTCCATAATATTTTTAAACAACTTCACCAACAGTTCATTTAAAATTTTATCCGCGCCCGCTTTTTTTTCTGTGTCCATGCTACCCTCTTTCCTGCCGAATGGTCTTTACCATGTCAGTACAGACGCCCCCCAGGTCAGTCCTGCGCCAAATCCTGCAAGAACAATCTTATCCCCTTTGTGCAGCATCCCGCGCTGATTTACATAATCCAGTAAAATCGGAACGCTTCCCGCTGAAATATTCCCGCATTCTTCCAGATTTGAGGGGAACTTCTCCATCGGGACTTTCAGCCTTTTTGATACCGATTCTATAATGCGGATATTTGCCTGATGCAATACAAACAAATCCACATCTTCCACTGTAAGATCTGCCTTCTGCAGGGCCTCCAGTATTGCCTTTGGTACGGTGCGCACTGCAAATTTATAGACTTCCTGCCCGTTCATAGATACATAGGGAAGGTCCGTGCTGTTGCTTACATAAGGATTGTTATTCCGGCGGCCTTCGCAGAGCAGGGCATCACCCTTTGCCCCATCCGACCCCTGCACGCTGCTCAGAATTCCATATTCTTCATCTGCCCGCACAACTGCCGCTCCGGCGCCGTCACCAAATAATACACAGGTAGAACGGTCATTCCAATCCATAAGCTTCGATAAAATTTCTCCGCCAACCACCAGGATTCTCTGGCATTGGCCGCTTTTAATGTACATATCCGCTGTCTGTAACGCAAACATAAAGCCAGAACATGCCGCATTAATATCAAAAGCTACCGCGTTTACTGCCCCAAGCTCCCGCTGCAGTTCACAGGAAAGGCAGGGCAGAAGCTTATCCGCAGAAAGCGTCGCCGCCAGAATCATATCCAGCTCCTCCGGCTTTACTCCCGCTTCCTCCAATGCTTTCCGGGACGCCTGCGCCGCCAGTTCTGTCAGGCTCTCCTCCACCGCCAGATGCCTAGAGCAGATACCTGTCCGGCTGCGAATCCATTCATCCGAGGTATCCATTATTTTGCTTAAATCATCATTCGTCACTACCCGGTTTGGAAGCATACTTCCTGTACCGCATATTCTACTTTTCATCTGTCCCACTCCTATATTTCAAGCCAATATCAGTAACTGAAAGCAGGGAACTTATGTCTCCGCTTACCGTTTTTCATCAATATCAGCGGCTAAGGTAACGTATCTGTTTCTTTGCATTACGCAGAATCAGGAACCTGCTTAAAAGCTCCGGAACCTCTTATAGCGATCCTCCGCCAGCTCTTCCCCGCTCATCTTACTATATTTCTCCAAGAAATTGCGCATATGGAATTTCATATACATGGAAATATCATGCAGCGCACTTTCATCTGCTCCGCCGTACTCCGGTATAATCCGCTCTACCACATGCAGTTCATGCAGATCATGCGCTGTAATTTTCATCACTTCAGCGGCTTCTTTTGCACGTTTTCCATCTTTCCAGAGAATCGAAGCAAATCCTTCCGGAGAAAGGACAGAATACGTCGCTTTTTCCATCATCCAGACCTCATTCCCGACCGCAAGCGCCAAAGCGCCGCCGCTTCCGCCTTCTCCAATCATCAGGCAGAGAATCGGTACTTTAATCCCGGACATCTCATAGAGATTTCTGGCAATGGCTTCGCCCTGCCCGCCTTCCTCTGCTTCCATGCCGCAAAATGCGCCGGATGTATTGACAAACGTAATAATCGGGCGGTGGAATTTCTCTGCCTGCTTCATCAGCCGAAGCGCCTTGCGGTATCCTTCCGGAGAAGGCATACCATAATTATGACGGGCACAGTCTTTCATATCCTTGCCTTTGTGTACGCCGATCACCGTAACCGGCTGGCCGTCAAGTTCCGCAATGCCGCCTACCACTGCCGGGTCGTCCCTGTAATACCGATCGCCGTGAAATTCTATAAAATGATCAAAGATTTCCGCCATATAATCTACGGACGCCGGACGGTTCACCTTTCTGGCCGCTTTGACTTTTTCCCATGCGCTCATATATTTTTCTTTGGAACCGCGTTCTTTCATCAGTTCACTGGGGGTAAACTCAAAATCCGTAGCAGGCTCAAAATTTGCATATCCATCTGCCGGACGATGCAGCTTTAAAATCCGGTATAACCTCTTCTTTAAGTCTTTTCGTTCTACAATGGCATCTACAAATCCATGCTCTAACTGAAACTCTGCTCTCTGAAATCCTTCCGGCAGCTTCTGTCCAATGGTCTGCTCAATCACTCTTGCGCCTGCAAACCCAATCAGCGCTTTTGGCTCCGCCAGAATAATATCGCCCAACATCGCAAAGCTTGCCGTCACGCCGCCGGTCGTCGGATCTGTCAATACCGGAATATACAACAGGCCTGCGTCTGAATGCCTTTTCAAGGCTGCCGAAGTTTTGGCCATCTGCATCAGAGAAATAATTCCTTCCTGCATTCTTGCCCCGCCGGAACAGCAGAATAAAATCACTGGCAGACGCTTCTTTGTCGCCCGTTCTACGGCTGCGGCGATTTTTTCACCAACCACATGACCCATACTGCTCATCATAAATCTGGCGTCGCAGATTCCAAGCACAACGGATTCGCCATAGATCTTTGCTTCGCCTACGGAAACAGCCTCATGCAGTCCTGTTTTTTCCTGGGCAGCAGAAATCTTTTCTTCATATCCCGGAAAACCCAGAGGATTCTTCGATTCCATATCGTCGAACCAGGGCGTAAAGCTCTCTTTATCCGCTACCATTTTAATCCGGTTAAAGGTTCGTACCCGGAAATGATTGCCGCATTCATAGCAGACATATTTGTTCTCGACTACCTGTGTCTTAATCAGCATCTTTTTACAGGAAGGACATTCAATGGTATCCAACGCACCCTGCGCAGCCAGTTCCGCCTGCATCTCTTTATTTTTCTGCTCGGCTAATCTCTTACTTCTAAACGCCATATTCTATTCCCCATTTCCAATTGCAAATGTAAGTTCTGCGGAAGCTGCAAGTGTTCCATTGACCTTTGCAGTCCCTTTTCCAATTCCAATCGGGCCTTTTTCTTTAATAATCTCAAGTTCCAAGGTCAATACATCTCCCGGCAGGACTTTTTTCTTAAATTTAGCGCCGTTTATGCCGGCAAAATAAGCGGTTTTGCCTTTATGCTCCGGCCTGCTTAAAATTGCCACAGCTCCGGCCTGCGCCATTGCCTCTATAATCAATACGCCCGGCATCACCGGTTCATTCGGAAAATGTCCAGCAAAATACGGTTCGTTGTAGCTGACATTTTTAACCGCTACCGCTTTTATGCCAGGCTCTAATTCTTCTATTGTATCAATCAGCAAAAACGGCTGACGGTGAGGTATGATTTCCATAATCTGTTTAGTTGTTAATAATGGCATCTGTTCCTCCTATCCCCTGTACTTTGCAATCAGAAGGCTTGCATTATGCCCTCCAAATCCCAGGGAATTGCTCAGTGCATATTCAAATTCGCCTGTCACAGGCTCTTTGCAGTAATCCAGATCAATCTCTTCATCCGGAGTCGTATAACCTACCGTACGGTGCAGATAACCTTCTTGCAACTCCTTGACACAGGTCACAAATTCAATTGCGCCTGCTGCCCCTAACAGATGGCCTACCATGGATTTTGTAGAATTGATCTTTAATTTCTCCGCATGACTGCCAAACGCCAGTTTAATTGCTCTTGTTTCAAACAAATCATTGTGATGGGTTCCGGTGCCATGGGCATTGATATAGAACACATCCTCCGGCTGAATGCCTGCATCTTCGATGGCGTTCGTCATCGCCCTTGCCGCTCCGGCGCCGCTCTCTTCCGGTGATGTGATATGATATGCGTCAGAAGAACAGCCATAACCTACGACCTCTGCATAAATATGCGCGTTCCTTGCCTTTGCATGTTCCAATTCTTCCAAAATTACAACGCAGGATCCTTCGCCCATTACAAAACCGCTTCTGTTTTTATCAAATGGAAGAGAACATTTTTCCGGATCATCCACCGTAGATAATGCCGTTAATGCCGTAAATCCTGCAATTCCAATTGGTGATACACTGGCCTCTGTTCCTCCTGCCGCCATAACATCCGCTTCTCCGTACTGAATGGCACGGAACGCTTCCCCAATGGTATTGGTTCCGGTTGCACAGGCTGTCACTAAGTTAATGCTTTTTCCTTTTAAGCCAAATTGAATGGAAACATTTCCTGCTGCCATATTGGAAATCATCATCGGGACAAACAGAGGGTTAATACGGTTTGGCCCCTTTTCCAGTAATTTTTTATGTTCGCGCTCCATTGCCTGCAGGCTTCCAATGCCGCTTCCAATGGCACAGCCGACACGGTACGGATCTTCCTGCTCCAGATCAATACCGGAATCTTCTATGGCTTCCTTGGCAGCTGCTACTGCAAACTGGGAAAATAACTCCATACGCTTTGCGGTTTTGGGGTCCATATAATTTTTTCCTTCAAATCCCTTTACTTCCGCTGCAATATGACATTTAAAATCCGACGCGTCAAATTTAGTAATCGGCGCAAACCCGGTTTTGCCCTCTTTTACAGACTGCCAGAACTCCTCTACGCTCAGTCCAATCGGGGTAATCGCGCCCATTCCTGTTACAACAACTCTTCTGCCCATAATATCCTCGCTTTCCTATCTATATAACAGTTCAGATACCTTCACTGTTACCTACATCGACATACCGCCGTCTACGGCAAATACCTGTCCGGTAATATAGTCTGATTTGGAAGAAGCTAAAAATACTGCCATTTCAGCAATATCTTCCGGCGCGCCAATCCGTTTTTGCGGAATGGACTCCGCCAGCTTCTCCTTTGCTTCCTGGCTCATCGCATCTGTCATATCCGTCGCGATAAATCCCGGCGCAATGGCATTGGCCTGTATGCCTCTGGAGGCTAATTCTCTTGCCACACTCTTCGTCAGCCCGATTACCCCGGCTTTGCTTGCGGAATAATTCGCCTGTCCCGCATTCCCCAGAATACCGGAAACGGAAGATATATTGATGATCTTGCCGCTTTTTTGTTTTAAAAAATAACGGGACGCATGGCGGATGGTATGGAACGCACCTTTTAAATTCGTCTCGATTACCGCGTCAAAATCTTCCTCTGACATCTTCATCAGAAGGCCGTCTCTGGTAATCCCCGCATTATTTACAAGAATATCAATCCGTCCGTATTTTTTTATCAGTTCTTTTATCATTTCCCCACAGGCGGTATAGTCGGCCACACTGCACTGGTAAAGTTCCGCTGTTCCGCCGTCAGCCTGAATTTCTTCTGCCACTGCCTGTGCTTTTTCTTTGGAACCGTTATAGTTGATAATCACTGTTGCGCCTTCCCTTGCAAAGGATTTGGCAATCTGTGCGCCAATGCCGCGGCTTGCACCGGTGATAAGCGCAATTTTATCTGTTAACATATTTCTCAAAATCCTCCATCTTATCGATGTTGTACACGGTTACACTCCGATCAATTTTACGCATAAATCCACTCAGCGTTTTCCCTGGCCCGATTTCCACAAACGTATCCGCGCCGTCTGCGATCAGCCGTTCTATTGTCTGCTGCCAGCGGACACTGGATGCTACCTGGCGTTCTAACAGCGGCTTTACATCGGAAGCGTCCGTAACATAATCTGCTGTTACATTTGCCACATAGGGAATAAAAGTCTCTGCAATCGCTACATCCTGCAATGCCTCGCCAAGCTGCTCCCCTGCATGTGACAGCATCTTTGAATGAAAAGGACCGCTTACCTTAAGCGGGACAATCCGTTTTGCGCCCGCTTCCTTCAAGGCCGTACCGGCTGCGTCTACGGCTGCTTGTTCTCCGGTAATCACAATCTGGCCCGGACAATTATAGTTGGCAATGGATACCATGCCGTCTGTCTCTTCACAGATCTGTTCAATTGCGGCAGCCTCCAGTCCCAGGACAGCGCTCATAGCCCCGCCGGTTGGAACCGCATTCTGCATATAAATGCCTCTTTTCCGAATTACTGCAAAAGCATCCCGCATACTCATAACGCCAGAAGCAATTAACGCGCCATATTCTCCAAGGCTTAAACCCGCGGTAACGTCCGGCTGAATGCCTTTCTCTTTTAATGCCGCAAAAATAGCCGCTTCCGTCGCCAGCATTGCAATCTGCGTATATTCTGTAATATGAATCTCCTCATTCTCCTCAAAACAAAGTTTTGCCACATTAAGCCCCGCAGCGTCTCCTGCCAAATCATATACTTCCCTGCATACCGGAATGGAATCGTAAAACTCCTTTCCCATTCCCACATATTGTGATCCCTGTCCAGGGAACATAAATACAAGCTTGCCCATGTCCTGTCCTTTCTTAAACCAGATTATCGTGATCTGTTATGAATGCTTCCGGATTCTGTTTCTTGGATAGCTGTACAATAATGCACAGACTTATCTATACTGCCGCCGGATTTCCGCGGGAGAATAACGCGTCTGCTTCCTGCATAATCTCCTCTATGATTTCCCTGCAGCTCTGTTCCTTTTTCACCATTCCTGCACTCTGTCCTGCCATCAGGCTGCCGTTTACCACGTCGCCCTCCATAACCGCTTTGCGCAGGGAACCTAATGTCAGACGCTCCAATTCTTCAAATGGCACGCCATCTGCTTCCATCTTCAGATATTCCCGCGTCATCTTATTGCGGAGTACCCGGATCGGATGTCCGGTACTTCTTCCGGTTACTTCAGAATCGATATCTTTTGCTTTGATCACCCGTTCTTTGTAATTGGCATGTACAATCGATTCTTTTGCAACTACAAACCGGGTTCCCATCTGTACTGCTTTGGCGCCCAGCATAAATGCTGCCGCAACGCCCCTGCCGTCCGCGATTCCGCCTGCTGCGATAACCGGAATGTTCACCGCGTCCACAACCTGCGGAACCAGCGTCATCGTCGTCGCAGCACCAATATGCCCGCCGGATTCCGTTCCTTCCGCCACTACGGCGTCCGCGCCCGATTTTTCCATTATCTTTGCCATGGCTACGCTTGCGACAACCGGAATCACCTTTACTCCGGCTTGTTTCCACAGTTCCATAAACTTCGCCGGATTGCCGGCTCCCGTAGTAACGACTTTCACGCCTTCTTCCACAACAACCTGAGCCACCTCAGCCGCGTTGGGATTCATTAACATCACATTTACGCCAAACGGTTTCTCTGTCAGTTCCTTTACTTTACGGATCTGTTCCCGGACAATCTCAGGCGGGGCGCTGGCGGCTCCGATCAGGCCAAGTCCGCCCGCTTCAGACACTGCCGCTGCCAGATGGTATTCCGCCACCCATGCCATACCGCCCTGGATCACCGGGTATTCAATCCCAAGTAATTCCGTAATTTCTGTTTTCATGTTATACTTCCACGCCTTTTGCTTTTAAATATTCCATAACATCATTTACAGTTGCAATTTTTTCCAGATCCTCAGAAGGAATCTCTACGTCATATTCTTCCTCAAGGCTCATCACCAGCTCAAATAAATCCAGGGAATCCGCGCCAAGATCGTCTTTAAAATTGCTTTCCGCCTTAATTTCATCCTCGTTTACGCTTAACTGCTCTGCAATAATCTCTTTTAATTTCTCTAACATATCTGTTCTCCTTTTGATTTTGAAAAATTTGTGTGGTTTTTTGTCAGTTTAGTTTGACAATCAAATATTTTGATTATCAAACTATTTTACGGGCAAAGTATAGTACAGATGGAAGGATTTGTCAACCGCTTTTCGTATAAAAAATACCGGGAAATATCCGATATACGGACTATTTCCCGAAACCATTCGTTTATAAGTTTTATCATAAGCGTTTACAATGCGCCTATCAATACCTGTTTCCCGCAAAAAGCTAATCCATATTTTCGGATTCTGTCCGGGGAAATTCCTTTTTCAATCAATACCGTCTCATATTTCATGCGTTCGATTTGCTCTAACGCAGCTTTCACCGCGTCCTGCAGGCTTTTTTCCCGGCTCGGCCAAAACACTTTAAACTCAAGTATCATGGCGTCATCTTCCTGCCGCCTTGGCTCTAACATCACGTCATATCTGCCAAAGCCGCTCTCCCGGTTGGAGGTCAGCACATATCTGTCCGCAAGATCTATCATCAGTCCCAATACAAAGCCATGATAAAATTTTTCCGGTTCTGTTTTTGACGCATCATCCGCCGTATCAAAGCAGCTGAATACAGACACAGCAACTTTGTTCATATATTCATTCATACCTTCCACATCGCCTTCCAGCAATGCCTGGTTAAATGCATTACTGATCCGGCGGCACCTGGAAAACCAGCCTTCAATCATCTGTTCAAACACCATCCGCACTTCCATGTTTGTCAGCTTCAGCCCATACTCCGCCTTTCTGCGCAGCGTATTAAACTCATAATGCACCGCCTTCAGATACCCGCTTGCAAGCAGCAGGCTCCATACGGCATCATCGCTCTGCTCCAGCTGGCTGAATACAATCTGTTCATCCAGAACAGTATAGAATATTTCTCCCTGCAGCAGGCGCTCCATTGTCATCTTAATCTCCGAGCTTCCCTCACGGATCAGCTTTCCCACAAGACTGTTGCTGATGGTATTCGCCCAGTAGGCAGCTATCTGTTTCTTCTTCAAATAATTAATAATTGACCATGGATTATAAATATCTTCTTTTTTCCCAAATGTAAAACCGTCATACCAGTTTTTTACCTGCTGCCTCCGATCTGACAAACCATATTCATCCAATGCGGCAAAGACTTCTTCCTCTGTAAATCCAAAGCAATCAGCATATTCTTCAGATGTAGTTGTCACAACTTTCAGATTGTTTAAATCTGAAAAAATAGATTCCTTGCTAATTCTTGTAATCCCTGTCAAAACTGCCCGTTCCAGATATGGATTGGTCTTAAACGTGGAGTTAAACAAATTTCGGATAAAAGAAACCATTTCTTCCCAAAATCCATTCACATACGCTTCCTGCATCGGCGTATCATATTCGTCCAGCAGAATAATTACTTTTTTCCCATAATAACGATACAGGTATTCGGATAATGCGCTTAAAGAGGATGCCGCTGCATAGTCCTCCATATTTGCAGACACGCCTCTGAAAAATTCTTTTTCCCTGTCATTCAGCAAATCTCCTTCCAGCAAAAACCCATGCCTGTTATAAATCGTTTCAATAATATAGCACATCTTTTTCCGGGCGTCCCAAAAAGAGGTTTCTTTTACATTTGCAAAACTGAGTGAAATAACGGGATAGCTGCCCCGCAGGCTGTGGTAAGCCTCATCTTCCCAGACAGACAGCCCTTCAAACAGCTCTTCCCGTCCCGCATAGTTCACAGAAAAAAACTTTTTCAGCATACTCATATTCAGCGTCTTCCCAAATCTCCTTGGCCGGGCAATCAGCGTTACTTCATCGTTGGATTCCCACCATTCCCGGATAAAATGGGTCTTATCGATATAAAAATTATTTGTCCTTCTGACTGTTTCAAAATCCTGATGGCCGATTCCTACAGGTCTTGCCATATCCTCATCTCCTTCCTTCTGCAGCCCTGTTTTACAATACGTTTCTATTTCAGCCTTTTATTTACTATGTAATATTATATTTGCGATTCTAACTGTAAGATGATGGAGGAACGGCGAAACGGCCGTCAGGAAAAAGCCAGGCAGATTTCTTTCTGCCCGCAGACTGTTTAAAAGCGTCGGTACGCTTATTTTCCTTATATTGCCGTATGGCATACCCCCCAGAAGGGGAGCGTGAGCCTAAAGCGGCCGCTTATTCCCAAGTTTTTTCTCAATCTCATCAATCACAATCTGTATCGCCTGTATCCTTGCATAATACTTATTGTTCGACTGAATAATATACCATGGTGCATTCTCCGTAGAAGTCTTTGCGATCATCTCATCAATCGCTTCTTCATATACATCCCATTTCTCCCGGTTGCGCCAGTCCTCTTCTGTAATCTTCCACTGCTTCTCCGGATTATTCTGCCTGTCTGTAAACCGTGCCAGCTGCGTATCCTTGTCAATATGAACCCAAAACTTAATCACAACCGCGCCCCAGTCGGAAAGCTCCTTCTCAAATTCATTCATCTCATTATATGCCCGTTTCCAGTCATTTTCCGAACAGAAGCCCTCCAGACGCTCCACCATAACCCTGCCATACCAGGTACGGTCAAAAATCGCGATATGCCCGTCCTTCGGCAGTCTGTGATAGAATCTCCACAGATAATGTCTTGCCTTTTCATGCGGCTCAGGCGATGCAATCGGATGCACCTCAAATCCCCTGGGGTCTAACGCGCTCGTCAGACGCTTGATGTTCCCGCCCTTTCCTGCGGCATCCCAGCCTTCATAAGCAATAATCACCGGCACTTTTTTCCGGTAAATCTTATTGTGAAGCTTCTTTAGCTTCTTCTGAAGCGTTTTCAGCTGAATCTGATATTCCTCTTTCGTCATCTCCTGATTCAGCGGAACTTCCGATAGCTTCGGCATTTTTAACAGTGGATAATCCTTATGTAGGATTTCCGGCAGTACTTTAGAATTCTCCACTGCCTGGTTGATCTGGTTGGTCAAAATATGCAGCACCTGAAGCAGCGCCTGCTTTTTATCTACCGCATCGACAATATTCCATGGCACGTATCCGGTATTGGTCGCCTCTAAAATCCGGTCAAATACGTCTTCATACTGTTTCCGCTTCTCCATCTGCCGGATATCTTTTTTCGCTACGCGCCATTTCGTATCCTTGGTATCCATCAGCTTATCCAGCCGCTTCTTCTGTTCTTCCTCTGGAATCTGTAAAAACAGTTTCACAACCAGATAGCCATTGTCTTTTAACTGACGGTCAAAGGTGCGGATCTGCTGCATTCGTTTTTCCAGTGTTTCTTCATCAATTCTTTTCTTAATAACATCTTCTGCTGTTTCATCCAGCCAGGCGGAATCTAAAAATACGAATTTGCCCGCTTCCGGGATTGTCTCCATATACCGCCATAAAAACGGCTTTCTCGTATTCTTTTCCGCCGGGACGTCCATATTGATGACGCGGAAAAATCTGGGATCCAGTTCTTTGATCAGGTTTCCAATCAATGTCCCTTTTCCGGCAGCTCCCCATCCTTCAATCAGAACAAATACCGGCAGCTTATGCTCCTTAATCAGCTGCTGCTGGCAAAACAGCTCTTCCCGCTTCTCCTTGATCAGCGCCTTGATCTCCTCCTGCGGCATCTGGTACTTGCGAATTTCATAGTTCTTAAGCATACTTACCTCCCCTTTCTTTTATTCTATTAATTTCTCATGCCTTCTCCAAGAAAATGATAATTGTCATTGATAAAATCGCTTTCGATATTATTGGTCAAAACTGCCATTCCTTCCAGTTCGTCCAGGCTTTCCAATATAGCTGCTTCTTCCAGCTCCTGGTACTTTTCCCCTGTCCAGAGCAGCAATCGGTATTTCTGGCCGCGATCTGACGTCATTGTATCTGCGTCGTTACTGTCGCTTTGTGATGGCGTCTGATTTTCCCCGGTATCCGCCTGGCTGTCAGCTCCGCTTTCCGCGCCTGCCATCGCTCCTACCGTATCCGAATGTTCCGGAATAATTAAATCTCTGTACCCATTCGTCATATGATTGCTGATATATACAGGCGTCCCAACCTGCCGGAATGCCTGCAGAACCGCGTCTGCAGTCACACTGTCTTCTTCCCCTTCCAGCCAGAGCAGCAGATTTCCATCGATTCCCGTAATATCCTGGCCCAGAACCAGGGCAAGTATTTCGTTTTGTTCATCGCCATTTAAATCTACATAATTGTAATAATAGCGGACAGCAGAATAATCATCCTCCGCCAGATTGCAATACTCCGCAATTACCATCTCCAGCTGCCCATGGGCGTCTGTTTCTGCAAGCTGGCCGTCGAAGCTGGCCGGAATCTCCACTGCGCTGCCAAGCTGCAGCTGGCTTGTCGCATTTTCAGTATCCATCGCAGCTTCCGTTCCAGTATTCTCCGCGAAACTATCTTCCGTATTTTCCTGGGTAACTTCATCCGTATCTGCCGTCTGATCGTCCGGTTCTGCCTTACGTCCACAGCCGGAACATACGGATGTCAAAAGAACTGCCATAAACAGTACTGCGAATACACGTTTCTTCATAACCTGAATCTCCTTCACATAAATAGTTTATTATGGTATTATGTAACAAAGACAGGTATTTTATACGCAGTCGCACCGCTCTGTGGCTGTTTGCAGCTATTATATCATAAATTGGATTATTTTTCCTTAAATATCTGACATTTTATAAGAAATTTTGTAACAATATAGTTACTTTTCACACATAATTTCAGGAGGGAATTACATATGAACAAAAAAGATCTGTTAGAAATCAAGCGCCGTCTGAAAAAAGACGCCTGCACGTTTACCCGTATGTGCGGCTGCTATGTAGATGCGGAAAAAAACCGGGTGCTTACTTTTGGACATACATTTCTGAATCTGGAGGAGGAAGAATTTTATAAATATCTGGAAATTGCCAGGAAAGTCCTTTCCGGAACGATTGGCAATCATCTGCTGGAACTGGAATTTCCTCTGGCAGAAGAAGCTCCTGGCAAAAGACAGCAGTTTCTCGCCGCGCTGAAAAGCAGCGCACTAAAGAATGAAGAGCTTCTGGAACGGTTTTATGATCTGGTAATTGATCATTACGACTATACCGGGAATTATCTGATTCTGATTTTCCACGATGCCTATGATGTAATCAAGAAATCCAGTGATAACAGCAAACTGGACGAGTCGGAAGAAGTATATGAATATCTGCTTGCCGCCATCTGCCCCGTCAGCTTAAGCAAGGCCGGACTGGGCTATCTTGCCGAAGAAAACAGAATCGGAGCAAGAATCCGGGACTGGATTGTGGGCGCACCGGAGAGCGGATTTATATTTCCCGCGTTTACAGATCGAAGCGCGGACATCCATGCAGTGATGACCTACCACAAAAACCCAAAGGAACCGCATGGAGAATTTATGGAAGGCGCGTTAGGCTGCCAGCCCAGGCGGACCGCGGCAGAGCAGAAAATCGCTTTTACAGAACTTGTAAAAAAAGCCTGTGGAAATAATGAAGAGACTTCCCGCGACGTCTTTAACGAGCTCCAGCAAGGCCTTCTGGATTTGGCGGAACGCCAGCCAGACCCTGAGGAACCTGTAGAAATTACCGCCGAAACCATTAGCGGCCTTATGGAAGAATCTGATATACCAGAAGATACCGCTGAACTGATTGAGGCTTCTTACCAAAAAGAATTTACGGAAGAAACACCCGTCCTATCACATTTAATGGATGTAAAAGCAGCCGAAGACGGAAACAGGCAGAAGCAGAAGAAAGATCTGGTCAGAAAAGTCGCTGTATTAGAAGAACAGCTGGAAGATACGCGTAAGCTGGCCGGCATTCAGGAAGATAATGCTGTTCCTGAAAAGATGAAAACTTATGATGTAGTTCTCCGGGTGAAACCGGAAAAGGCGGCGGAGATTCAATCCAAAGTCATAGACGGCAAAAAGTGCCTTGTCATTCCTTTGGAAGAACATGAACATGCCGCCATTAATGGCGTCAATACCACAGTATAGCAAATACCTTACAAAAACATACATATCAGAGGAATCGTAAGGATCGACGCCAGTGTGCTTAAGACAATTCCATTGGTACAGGTAATTTCATCCGCGCCGTTCTCTTTTGCAATTAATGTCACAATGCTCCCAACGGGCATGGCCAGCTGCAGTATAAAGATGCCGGATACCACCGGATCGAGCTGCAGCGGCTTTAACAGAAAAACAAGAGCCGCCGGGAGCAGCGCCATTTTCATAACTGTAAACATATAAATCTTACGGTTTGTAAACACTTCTTTTAAATCCGCCTTGGCAATCGACATGCCGATTAACAGCATAGACAGCGGAATCGTGGCATTTCCCATATAATCACAGAAACTGACGACAGGAGCCGGCAGCGGAATCTGAAACAGAAATATTATCACTGCCAGTATAGCCGAAACCACTCCGGCATTCAGCATCCGCTTCCAGTTTCCCTTAGAGCTGCCTTCCGGCGCCCTGCCAGCGTCTTTTGCGGCTTTTCTTGCCAGTGCCAGCCCATACGTATAGAGCAGCAGATTATATCCCAGCATATAAAATACAATATAGATCATCGTTTCATTTCCGAAAATTCCGGTAATTACCGGAATTCCCATAAATCCTACATTGGGAAAAATCGTCATCAGACGATACAGCCTCCGCTGGGATTTCACCGGACGCAAAATCCATACAAACAAGATACCGGCAAGAATTAGCAACAGATAAAAAGCTGCAACAAAGACCAGATTTAGCAGAATCAGCCTGGTATCTCCTTTTGCGTCTTTTCCGGCTACACCGTTGATAACCAGGATCGGATTCAGGATATTGACGACGATTTTCGATAATTTCTGGTATGCAGATTCATCAAACCATTCTTTTTTCCAGATTGCATATCCGGTCAGCATCATTGCAAACAGCATCAACATCTGCGCCAGTATTATTTGTGTATTCAATTTATGTTCTCCTCTGATTCTAGTTTATCCCGTTAGAAACGTTTCCGTCAGATTACGTTTCCTATAAATAATAGCGTAATTATGACAGCAGCATCCGCACGCAGCCATACATTCCAGCATCATTGCCAAGGGAGGCCAGTACAATCTCTGCATTCAGACAGGCATGGAATACATTCTTCCTGAAATGTGTTTCCACCCGTTCAGTCAGTATACTCCCGGCCTTCGATACGCCCCCGCCGATTACGATAATTTCCGGATTTACCACACAGGCAATATTGGCCAGAGCCATCCCCAGAATCTCCGCCATTTTTTCTACAATGCCATCCGCTGCTTTATCCCCTGCCTTTGCAGCGTCAAAAACAGCTTTTGCTGTCAGTGCTTTCACTCCGCGCAGGGATGTTTCCTCTGTCATGTTCGCCAGAGTGCGTTTTGCCAGACGGACAATTCCGGTTGCAGACGCGTATTGTTCCAGACAGCCGCATTTGCCGCAGCCGCAAGTCTCTGTCTCATGCGGATTTACTTTCATATGGCCAAACTCGCCTCCGGCGCCGCTGCTTCCTGCAATCATGTTTCCGTCTATTACAACGCCGCCGCCGACTCCGGTTCCAAGCGTTACCATAATCAGGTTTTTCTTGCCCTTGCCGCCGCCCTTCCACATTTCGCCAAGCGCCGCTACATTGGCGTCATTTCCGGCTTTTACCGCAAACCCGGTTCGTTCTTCCATCTCTTTTGCGATATTCCGAACGCCCCAGCCCAGATTGACGCATTTCAGTACCACTCCCTCCGGCGTCACAGGCCCTGGCACGCCAATGCCAATTCCCTGTATTTCGTCCTTTGGGATCTTTCGTTCTTCGATTTTTTCCAGAATAAACGATGCCACGTCGGGCAGGATCTGTTCGCCGCCATTTTGCGTCCTTGTGGGAATCTCCCACTTCTCCACTATGTTCCCCGCTGTCTCAAGAAGGCCGATTTTACAGGTCGTGCCTCCGATATCAATGCCAAATCCATATTTTTTCATTCGTTTTCCCCCTGTTCATTTTGTTCCGGATTATTCTCCTGATCCATAGTTACATCTTCGGTTCCCAATGCATCCCGGCGTATTTTCTGATATAAATCCATTTCTACATATGGCAGAAATTCCGCCGGAGACAGGCCCGCATGGCAGTTTTCCATAAACGTGTGCCAGATCTGTCCCGGATAGCTCGAACCGGATAATCCCGGCAGCTCCGCCGGCATATCATAGCCTACCCAGATACTTGTGGTATAGTAACGGGTATATCCCGCAAACCAGCCGTCCTTATTGTCATTGGTGGTTCCTGTTTTACCGGCGGAAGGCATATTTGAAACGCCAAGTCCCGATCCGGTTCCTTCGGTAATAGCAGTCATCAGCATATCCGTCATCATACGGGAAGCTGTGGTTTTGTATACCTCTTTCTCTTCCTGCGCTGCAGAAACAATCTCCACGCCTTCCGAATCGGTTATTTTCACAATGCAGGTCGGCGGACGGTATTTCCCGTCATTTTCCAGTGCGGCATAAGCCGACGTCAGTTCTACCGGGGATACGCCGTTGGTCAGCCCCCCTAAGGAAGAGGTCAGCCGCTCATCCTCTGATGAAATTCTGGAAAAATTCATGGCCTTTAGATAAGAAAGCCCGACTTGAGGTGAAAGTTCCTCAAACAGCTGCCAGGCAACTGTATTTTTAGAACGGGACAGCGCGTTTCGCAGCGTCATATCCCCGGCATAATAGCCGTCTGCATTGGAAGGCCCGTCTTCAATATACTGATCCGTCACTGTAGAGTCCGGCGTATACCCCCGTTCCAAAGCCGGAGTATAAACGATCAGCGGCTTAATACTGCTCCCCGGCTGACGATAGCTCTGGTAAGCCCGATTTAGCGTATATCCGGCAAAATCCTGGCTTCTTCCGCCGACAATCGCCCGCACATATCCGGTATCATTGTCAATACAGACGCCTGCGCCCTGCAGTTTATACACGCCTTCTTCATTGACGTCTGTAAAACTTCCCAGCTTTTCATCAATCGCCTGCTGCAGCATGGCCTGCATATTTAAATCTATGGAAGTATAAATACGGTATCCCGCCGTATACAGCCTCTTCTGGGTTTCCGCATACAAATCGTTATATGCCGCCGTATATGCCTCCCGATCCTCCTCCGATTTAAACTCTGTCTGAAATGCAAATCCTTCCTGCTCCATCAATAACCGGATGGCGCAATAATATGTATAAGTCTCTACATAATTATTCTTTGCATATTCCGGCCGGCTCAATGTAATCTCCTCTGCCTTTGCCATCAGATACGCGCTCTCTGTAATTTTTCCATCCTCATACATATTTTCCAGAATACGATCTCTTCTTCCAAGTGTATTCTCCATATTGGTAAGCGGATCGTACAGTGTCGGATTATTGGGGATTGCACACAAAAACGCAATCTGGGACAAATCCAGCGCAGAGACTTCTACATTAAAATATCCGAAGCTCGCAGCCTGTATTCCATAATAACCGTTCCCAAAGTAAATATTATTCAGGTAGTACTCTAAAATCTCCGTCTTACTGTACTTCTTTTCCAGCTCGGTCGCCAGAAACATCTCTTCCACCTTACGCTGCCAGGTGCGATCCATCGTCAGAAAAATATTCCTGGCTAACTGCTGGGTAATCGTGCTGCCGCCCTGGGTAACTTCCCCGTTTTCAAGCATCGCCTTGACCGCGCGGATAATCGCTTTATAGTCGATGCCGTTGTGCTGGTAAAACTTCTTGTCCTCAATACTGACAATCGCGGCACAGGCATCTATGGGAATCTGCTCATAGGTCAGATAATAGACGTCTTTTTCCCCTTTTAACGTAGATATTGTATTCCTGTCTTTATCATATACTACACTGGTCTGTGCCGCCCGAAAGTCAGCCGGAGTAGATCTCCGGGCAAACTGTACGGCTTCTTCCTTCATATTCTGGATCTGTACCGCATAGCCGCCGTAATAATAATACCCAATCCCCGCTACTGCCAGAATCATCAGAAGAAACTGAAGTTTTACAAAAAACCAGAACAGACGGTATTTTTTCTTTTTCTTCTTTTTGTGTTTCATGCAAACTCCTCGTATTTTTCTTCTGACTATTCTACACGTTTTGGGAACAGAACGCAATACGTTACTTTTCACACCCACGCCAGTCACTCCGCTGACTGGCGATGGACCGATACATAAAGCAAGGGATGGCAGCCGTCCCTTGTCGTCAGACAACTTTAAATGGACGGCTGCCCGTTGCATTTCACACCAGATGATACGAAAAATTCGCCAAAACTGGCGTGGGTGTGAAATGTAACCGCAATACTTACCTCTACTGTTCCATTTGTCTGCCCAGGAATCCGGCCGCCGTGATCGCCAGTTTATGTTCGGTATCGCCCATCTGCCGCTTCTCATTTTTATCGGAAATGACCACGGCTCCGATGGCATCCCCCTGACAGATAATCGTAGCAACTGCCTGGGAGCAAAGTTCCCCGGAATCATCCAGTGTAATTTTTACAAACCCTTCATCCTCCCGGTTCGCCACAAAATCTTCCCTGTTTTCAATAATACCTTCCATCTGCTTGCTCAAAGGCTTGCCGTCATATTCCTTTTTGCCGCTGCCCGCCACGGCTACCACATGATCCCGGTCTGTAATGCAGACCAGATTTCCGGTTGTCTGGGAAAGGCTTTCTGCATACTGTCCTGCAAACTGGGAAAGCTCTCCTATCGGAGAATACTTTTTCAGGATAATTTCTCCCTGTCTGTCCGTAAAAATTTCCAGCGGATCTCCCTCTCTGATCCGAAGCGTCCGCCGGATTTCCTTGGGCACTACTACTCTTCCCAAATCGTCTATTCTTCTAACAATTCCTGTTGCCTTCATATGAAAAACTCCTCCATTTATATTTTCTACTGTATGGTAGTAGTATCTGTAAGTGAAGGAATTTTATACCTTGCCTGCAGCCAAAAATCAAAGCAAAAAATGTATCTTGTAATCGAACGATACATATGCTATAATGCCAATAGGCAAAAAAAGTGGTAATTCGTCCATATGGGCAAAGAAACGAATCCCTCAACAGTGTGGCCGCACAGTTGAGGGATTCTTCTTTACTTTTTACAGTGGCAAAGCACCCACCAGACTATCTGTTGTCCGTACGGTCACTGTCTAGCCATTTAATAATGCAGTGGCAAACTACATCGGCTGCAACAGCGACTATAAAAGTGGTAATTATTTCCATATGGACACCTCCTCCCGCTGCCGGGTATCGGTTGGACAACATGGAAATTATAACATGTCTTTCTACAATATTCTACATCTATATCGTTCCCTTTTAATCATGCCGCTCATCCCCATCGAATGTCTCGCAGAATCTCGCCGCAAAAGACGGTTCTTCCCCTTTTGTATATAAATGAGAAATATCCCCAAATCCTGTAATCCGAAACGACGCGGTTCCCTCTCTCCGTTCCTCTGTCATAACAGTTGTAACGGAAGAAGGCGCGGCGCAGAAGCCATGCCACATTACCATAGGCGACGCTCCAATCAGGTGCGACAGCAGTACGCACTGCACCCCAAAATGGCAGAAAAACGCAATTGTATCCCGGTTTGGCCGCTTAGCTCGGTAGAGATTTCCATCCCTGGCATACCCATGCGTTTCCAAAACCTGATCAAAGGCTTTTGTCACCCGCCGGTACTCTTCCGCCACCTCCCCTTCTTTCATCAGATCGGTAGACGCCCATCTATCTTTGTCGTAATATTCTCTTACATCCTTCCAGTCCTGCGGCAGAAAATCCCAGGTAGTTGTCTTGTATCCTCTGTCAGGTCGGACAATCTGTGTGGGGAACTCCTTCAGCCATTCACATTCTTCTGCCTGCATCTGTTTTCTGGCAAGGGTCAGGGACGCTGTGTCCCTCGCCCTTCCCAGAGTGGAAACATAACACTTGTCAATGTCAGTATGCTCCAGCCGTTCCGCCAGATATAACGCTTCCCTCCATCCTTTTTCCGTCAGAGAATCGATGTCATAGTCCGGCTCTGCATGGCGTATCATCAATAATCTCATACCTGTATCCTGCCTTATTTATCGTGAATTTCGCTGTGAAGCTCCTGCAGGGATTTTAAGACGCCATTTTTGTGATGTTTCACATAATGAATCCCTTCCGCCGTCGCTTTTGCCGCTGCCAGCGTCGTCAGATACGGAACCCGGCTCTTAATGGCCGCTTTTCTCAGATAACTGTCGTCTACAACAGCGTCTTTGCCTGCCGGAGAATTCACTACAAGCTGGATTTCCCCATTCATAATCAAATCCGCCACATTCGGGCGTCCCTCATAAATCTTATTTACCCGCACTGCCGGAATCCCTGCCGCAGCAATTAAATCATAGGTTCCCCCGGTTGCCACAATCCCAAATCCATCTTCCGAAAGGCTTCTTGCGACTTCTTCCACTTCGCCTTTATCCTTATTACTTACGGAAATCAGCACCGTTCCCTCTAGCGGAAGCTTGGACTGGCATGCTTCCTGCGCTTTATAAAAAGCTTCTCCATAGGAAGCAGACAACCCCAGTACTTCTCCGGTTGAACGCATTTCCGGCCCTAATACCGGGTCAACTTCCGGGAACATATTAAACGGAAATACCGCTTCTTTTACCCCGTAATTCGGGATCACCTGTTCCTTTAAATCCGGAACCGGCGACGGACGGCCCGTAAGCTCCGCGGTGATAATCTCAGTTGCCAGAGGAACCATCCGGATATTGCAGACTTTAGACACCAAAGGCACGGTACGGGAAGCCCTTGGATTGGCCTCTAATACATATACCCTGCCGTTTTCAATGGCATACTGCATATTCATCAGGCCTTTTACATGCATCTCCTCTGCGATTTTTCTGGTATATTCCTTAATCGTCGCTACATTTTCTTCTGAAATATGAACGGAAGGTATCATACAAGCGGAATCGCCGGAATGAATGCCTGCCAGTTCAATATGCTCCATCACCGCCGGAACAAAGGCATGCGTGCCGTCGCTAATTGCATCTGCCTCACATTCCAGTGCGTGATTTAAAAAGCGGTCAATCAGAATCGGACGATCCGGCGTTACGCCAACGGCTGCATTCATATATTCTGTCATACTTTCATCATCATATACCACTTCCATTCCACGTCCGCCCAGTACATAAGAAGGACGCACCATAACCGGATAACCAATCTTGCCCGCTATGGCGATCGCTTCTTCTACGGTCGTCGCCATACCGGATTCCGGCATCGGAATTTCCAGTTTTTCCATCATTTCACGGAACAAATCCCGATCTTCCGCCAAATCGATAACAGAAGGAGATGTGCCCAGGATTTTAACGCCGTTTTCTTCCAGCTCCGACGCCAGGTTTAACGGAGTCTGTCCGCCGAACTGGGCGATTACTCCCAATGGCTTCTCTTTTTTATAAATACTTAAAACATCTTCTAAGGTCAGCGGTTCAAAATACAGCTTGTCCGACGTATCATAATCGGTGGAAACCGTTTCCGGATTACAGTTTACAATAATCGTCTCAAATCCAAGCTTCTTCAATGCCAGCGACGCATGTACGCAGCAATAGTCAAACTCGATTCCCTGTCCGATCCGGTTCGGGCCGCCGCCCAGAATCATAATCTTCGGCTTCTTTGTCTGTACCGGGTTTTGATCCGGCGCGTTATAGGTGGAAAAATAATATGCGTTGTCTTTTGTCCCGCTGACGTGAACGCCTTCCCAGGCTTCTTCTACGCCAAGCTCAATGCGCCTGTTCCGGATATCTTCTTCCGGGAGTTCAAGCAGCTGACTTAAATATTTATCGGAAAAGCCATTCTTCTTGGCAGAAATCAGCGCTTCATCTGCGGGCAGACTGCCTTTCTGCTCCAGTAAAGCCTCCTCTTCTTCTACCAGTTCCTTCATCTGTTCGATAAAATACCGTTTTACTTTGGTAACTTCAAAAATCTCCTCTATAGAAGCTCCCTTGCGCAGCGCTTCATACATCTGGAAATGCCGTTCGCTGGAAGGAGTCTTCAGTCTTTGCAGCAATTCCTCTTTACGCAGCGTATTAAAATTTTGGGCACGGCCTAATCCATAACGGCCTGTTTCTAAGGAACGGATTGCTTTCTGGAATGCCTCTTTATAGGTTTTTCCAATACTCATCACTTCGCCTACGGCGCGCATCTGCGTGCCAAGCTGATCCTGTACGCCTTTGAATTTTTCAAACGCCCAGCGGGCAAATTTAATAACTACATAATCCCCGTCGGGCACGTACTGATCCAATGTTCCATATTTGCCGCATGGAATATCTTTTAACGTCAGGCCGGACGCAAGCATTGCGGATACCAGTGCAATCGGGAATCCGGTTGCTTTGGAGGCAAGCGCGGAAGAGCGGGAAGTACGGGGATTGATCTCAATGACAATAATACGGTCTGTTACAGGATCGTGGGCAAACTGAACATTGGTTCCGCCAATTACCTGCACAGATTCCACAATTTTATACGCCTGCTCCTGCATCCGCTTCTGGCATTCCTCTGAAATTGTCAGCATTGGCGCGCAGCAGAACGAATCACCGGTATGCACACCCAGCGGATCGATATTTTCTATAAAACAAACCGTAATAATATTGTTATCCGCATCACGCACAACTTCCAGTTCCAGTTCTTCCCATCCAAGAACAGATTCCTCTACCAGAACCTGTCCTACCAGGCTCGCCTGCAGGCCTCTGGCGCAGACGGTTTTCAGTTCTTCCCTGTTATAGACCAGGCCGCCTCCGGCGCCGCCCATGGTATAAGCCGGACGCAGTACAACCGGGTATCCCAGGGTATCTGCAATAGCAAGCGCTTCGTCTACGGAATAGGCAACTTCACTGCGGGCCATTTCAATTCCAAGTTTATCCATCGTATGTTTAAACTCGATGCGATCCTCGCCCCGCTCAATGGCGTCTACCTGGACGCCAATCACCTTGACTTGATATTTGTCCAAAACGCCTGCTTTATTCAATTCCGCACACAGATTCAGCCCGGACTGTCCGCCCAAGTTGGGGAGCAGCGCGTCCGGACGCTCTTTTGCAATAATCTGTTCTAACCGTTCCACATTCAGCGGTTCAATATACGTTACATCTGCGGTTTCCGGATCGGTCATAATCGTCGCCGGATTGGAATTGACAAGCACAATCTCATATCCTAACTTTTTCAATGCTTTACATGCCTGAGTCCCTGAATAGTCAAATTCGCAGGCCTGTCCGATAATAATCGGCCCTGAACCAATGATCAATACTTTATGAATATCTGTTCTTTTTGGCACAAAGATACCTCCTCTTTTTGTTTTTTCATAGCTGCGAAATCCTTATATCTGGCCTGGATTCCTGTGATACTGCATAAAATAAAGCGCCTTGCCGCCGCAGTGTCCGGCTTGTTCCCGGCCTTTGTCAAACTTCTGTTTTATACAGTATCACAGAAATCCTTTCCTTTGCAATACATGTAGGTAAAATGGCCGCTATTTTTTTCACAAGAATGGGGCATGAAATAAAAACATGCCCCATTGCCGCTGATTATTTTACAATTACTTTTACCGTTGCTTTTGCTTTCTTATTGTTCTTACAGGTTACCGTAATGGTAGTCGTACCTTTCTTCTTCGCCTTAATCTTACCCGTACTGGATACGGTGGCAATCTTCTTGCTCTTTACTTTATACGTAAAGCTGCTGCAGTATGCTTTTTTCGGCGTGAAGCTCTTAACGGAAATCTGTGCTGTTTTGCCTTTCTTCAGATTAATCTTCGTCTTCTTTAATTTAATCTTTGTCGGCGCCGCGCATACGGTTACTTTACAGGTTGCTTTGATCTTGCCGATCGACGCGGTAATCGTTGCGGTCCCTTTCCTCTTGGCTGTAATCTTACCCTTATTATTGACTGTAACAACCTTTTTGTTGCTGGATTTCCAGCTTGGATTTTTGGTCTTAATGGTTGTGTTGGCAGGCTCGAGCGTTGCTTTTAACGTAAATGTCTCTTTTACGCCGAGCTTCAGCGATTTCTTGTTTAGCTTTATGCCTTTAAGTTCTATCACGCCATTACCGCCAATACTGTCAGCTGTAACGGTTACCGTACACTTCGCTTCTTTACCGCCCGCTTTTGCCGTAATAACAGCAGCGCCTGCTTTCAAAGCGGTTACTTTTCCATTCTCCACTTTTGCTACGGATGAATCGCTGGAAGACCATGTAACGTTTTTATCTGTAGCATTGGCAGGCGTAACTGTTGCTGTCAGGGTTTCTGATGCGTTTACCTTTAAGGACAGGGTGGTCTTGTTCAGGGTGATTCCGGTTACTGGAACCTTGTCATCTGGATCCTCACCGCCTGGGCCGTCTTTTGTTACGATTACATCGCATTGTGCTGTTTTATCGCCTGCTTTTGCCGTAATCGTTGTCTCTCCGGCTTTCACCGCCGTTATTTTACCATTTTGATCTACCGTAGCTATTGTTTCATCCGCGGAGTTCCAGTCAACCGTTTGGTCTGTTGCATCGTCAGGTTCAACTGTTGCTGTTAACGTTTCCGTTTCCCCTTCTTTTAAGGATACTGATTCTTTATTTAATGTTATTTTTGTTACCGCTACGATAGGCGCGCCCTTTCTCACTACAATCACTTCACAGGAAGCTGACTCTTCGCTTGCAGCCGTTGCTGTAATAATTGCAGTACCTTCTGACTTCGCCGTTACCGTTCCGTCTTCTGCGACAATTGCCACGGATGGATTGTCTGATTCCCAGGTAAGCTCTTTGTGCGTTGCATTATCCGGCTCCACAGTGGCTGTCAGCTTACCAGATTCACCCTCATGTAAAATAAGTTCTTCTTTATCAAGAGTCACCTTGCTGACCGGTACAACCAGCTCACTTCCGCCTTCCCCAACATTAATTGTCAGAGATACCGTTTTGTAATCGTCTACAAGCTCATTTTCATAGGTCATCTTTAAGATCGGCGTTCCATCTGCTGCCCAGTGAACACGTTTCAGACGTGCATGGCGGCAGGGATCATTTAACGGCTCGTTGTTATAGGTAGATTTTGTCCCATCCCATCCACATTTCTGATAATTATGCGATGTAGGTCTTGCATGATATACAAAAATATCATTTCCATCTTTATCTACTGTAAAGGAATTGTGTCCTGGACCCTCTTCGCCGTTTACATCCCGTGATGTCAGCAGCGGATACGGACTCTTCGTCCAGCTTGCCGGATTCAGTAAATCTGCTCCGCTCTCTGCGCTTAACATACCGATTGCATATTCAGAACCTGTTCCGGCTCCGGAATAACACATAAAGATTTTTCCGTCATGCTGCAAAACTGTGGGTCCTTCATTTACGATTGCCCTTACGCGTTCCCATCCGTATTCTGGCTGCGTAATAACGGATGCAGCAGAAGTAATCTCCCAGGGCCTTTCTTTATTAACTTTTGCAATATAAATATCTGTATTTCCTATACTTGGCTTTCCTGGCCAGGAAACATAAGATGTATCCCCATCTTCAAAATAAGTCATATCCAGGCAGAATGATGTATCAAACGGATCTGTACCATTAACACCCGAAGCCAGACGCATCTTATAGTCTTTCCACTCAGATACTCCATCAGAAGCCGTAAGCGCGGTATCATAAGGATCTTTATCTCCGTCTAGTACCAGTGCATGGCAATAAATATTAAACAGTCCATTTCCATGACTTTCTGTAAAATAGATTACCCAGTAATTCCCAACACGATGAATTTCTGGCGCCCAAATATAGCGAGAGCCATTTGCATCCTGATCATTTTTATCCACAAATGGTTGATTTCCGACTTTCCAGACAGTTATCTGATTTCCATGTCTTGTCTGCAATTCCTCTAATGTCCTTCCACGCCGTAAAACTACGCGGTCATACTGTTCCAGTTTCTCATTTGCGTCAATTTGATCGCCTTCTTCCGGGAAATAGGAAGCTGTCATATAGTAATACTGTGTTTCTTCATCCCAATAAATACGGGGATCTGCCATACCCTCAATAAATTTTGTGGAATCATAGTATACAGTTCCGGTTTCCGGATCGTAGTTATCCGGGAACTCTCCCTCATTTGCCGGGACATTTGCCGGATCGTCTTCTGGAAGCTTGCTTCCGTTTAATGCCTTTAAATTATTCTCATACTTTGTCTGAACTACTTTACCAGTTATTGTATGATCTCCTGCAGTTGTCAAATCCACATTATCAAGAGCTCCGCTCCAGTCAATCTTAAAGTTCTGCTTGGAGCCGTCACTGTAAAGCGCATCCACGTTTGGATATGTTTCATGCAGTACTGCCTCTGTTACTGCGCCTGACTGTTCACTGGTAATTTTTAAAGTCTCAAGTGGTTGTAAACCATTATTTACTACAGTTCCCAGTTTATCTATAACATGTTTATACTGTTCTTCTGTCAATTCCACTGCATTTCCCAATGTAATTGCTTTATCCGTATCCAGTATATTATTGCCATTTAATAACAGTTTAAAACTCTTCTTACTCAGCGGAAGAGCCTCGCGTTCATCAGAATCCGCAAGCGTATCATCATAATAGTTTATACCGTCTTCCGATGTAAAGATATGAACGCCTCTTGAAGCTGTAAAATCTGGCGCAACAACGGTAAAAATATCTTTTCCTTCCTTTGCAGCCTTATAGATTCTTGGAGACGTAATCTGGCGGGAACCCTTGCTGGCAAAGATAACGCCGCCGCCGTTATTCAATACTTCAAAACTCTTGCCATCTTTGCTGACTGCCATATAAACGCTTCTGGTTTCCTGTTCCAGATTGCCCGCAGATGCATAAAACGGCGTCGTTGTAGAATAAACGGCCAGCCAGTATCCTGCTTTCAGAGATTCTACCGGTTCTTTCACTGTAATCGTAACCGCGTCTGATTTAACTCCGGCAACTGTCGCTTTTATAGTTGTAGTACCTGCTTTCAGCCCTGTAAGCACACCGTCTGCATCTACAGATACAACTGTCGTATCTGCAATGTCCCAGGTAACTGGTCTTGTTACAGAAGAATTTGCCGGCGTCGGTGTTACAGTCAGCTGAATTGTCTCATCTTTCATAACACTGTCAGACGATGCTTTTAATGCGATGCTTTCCAAAGCTACAAAATCCTTATCGACAAGCGTTTCCTCAAAAAGACCTGCAACCTCGTCCCCTGACAAAGCTTTGTCATAGAAAGAAACATCATCCAGCAATGCGCCTGCACAATGCCAATATGTAGCAAGACTTGCCCCAAGACGTACCTTGGTCTGCTCCGGGGCGCCAATGCCGCCTGCGCCAGCCAGATCTTTAATCATCTGATCATAATCAGCCGTTCCACTTACACTGTGGTTAATTTTGCTGCCATTCCTATAAAATGCAATTCCTGTTTTGGTAACGGCCATCGTAACCATAGTCCAGCCATTTGCCGGAGTCAGATTCAGATCCCCAATGCCAAAATCTGTAAATTTATCATTTTGATCGGTCGTATTCCAGTACATCATCTGCTGGTTAACCGCAAGCGTACCCGCCCTTTTATTATTAGCAGCCGGAGCTATTTCAAAATCAACCAGGCATCTGTTTCCTCCCGGATTAGCGGTTGACTTTGTCCAGAAACTCAGCGTAAATCCATTGTCTACAGACTTTCCAGCAAATGGATTTTCAGGCAAAAGTGCAAATCCCCGTTTGTCGTAATCTTGCTGCGTCAAAGATAAAACCTTTCCTCTGTCCGCGTCATTCTTCAGTTCCGGTTTCTTGCCCTCGCCAACCGATTCCAGTTTTAATTCAACCGTCTTACCATCTTTGGTAGAAGTCAGTTTATCTGTTCCGCTTGCCGTAAAATCGGCAAAATCATACGTTGCAATCGCTGTCTTTGCAACTGTAGCCGCTTTGCGGACACCAACAATAAATTCCTTCTCATCTTCGTAATTATTCTCTCCGTTTGCGCAGGTAAATGTTGCGGTTAATGTCACCATCAGAGTATTTTCAGGCTGCGTTACCTTTCCTATAATTTCATTCCCTGATTTATCAATGGTAATCGCAGAATTATTGCTTTCCCAGTCAATATTAATTGTAACACCCTCTGCTTCAATTTTATTTGGTAATGTTAAATCTTCTGTTGCAATGGAATAGCCCAGGTTAAACTTGCTTACCTGCTCCTCGAATCTACCTTTTACACTGCCGCTCAAAACAGTTACTTTAAACGCTTTCTCAACTTTCAGTCCGCCAAGTTCCAGCGTTGCTGTCAACGTCACAATTGCATTTTCCTCCGTCTGAGGCCTGGTTACCACGCCTGCATCCGAAATTACAGAAGGCGTATCGCTTCTCCATGTGATAGCAGAACCGTTTTTACCGCTTGCCGGCAAAGTGAGATTACCTGTTACTGCGGAAGTATCGCCCAAATCCAACGCAGTCTTATCAAACCCAAGTTTTCCTCTGTTGTATAAGTAATTAATATCCTCCTGGGAAAACGCTTCCTTATACACCCTTACATCATAAACGCCGCCCTTATAAAACATATCATTATAACCGGAGCGGCCGATGCAGGCATACAATCCCGTCCCAAATTCTGAAATCTTCTTATATTTTTCAGCTGCTGCAGCCGTACTACGGCTTACTTCTTTACCATCATAATATCCGATGATTTCATTTTCTGTAATAACAGTAGTATACATTCTCCAATTTGCATCTGTTTTCGTATCAGAAACAGCTGTCTCTGTATTATATGGAGCACCGGCGTTATCAGACTTTGTTCTTACACTTTTAAACTTTCCTTCTGGCTGTGCCGGATTTAAAATCCAGTAATTCAGCGGTAAATCAGCATCACCGCCGCCAATATGCGCAGTCGGCGTACCAAAAGACATTGCTGCATAATTACCAGATCCTGTTTCATTTTTCAGCCACACAGAAATTGTCAGCGTATCCTGATTTTCAAAAACACTGCCTGGAATATCAACATAAGCCGCGCTTGATCCAGCCGCGCCGCCCGGAAGTGTCAGCATACCGTCTGCAACAGTTGCGCCTGTTCCCTTGATCGTAGCATCCTTTCCATTTCCGGAAACATCCGGAATCGTCGTGTTTGCCGCTGCACTATCCACATCAAAATCATATGCCGCCAGCAAACTGCCTTTGTACGGATCTTCTATAGACGCCGCCGGATCTGGCGGAGATGTCGGATCTCCTGAAGCCGCATTCTCTGTTGTCTCCTCAGCCTTTGCCACATCCCCGCTCCCTGCCGGAATCATGGTAAACGCCATTGCAAAGGACATTCCCAATGCAAGCCAACGTTTCATTAATTGTTTCATGTAATACCTCCCTTTCTTCTTTTCCCTTTTTATGCCCCGCAAAATTACCCCATCCTGATACGGCAAAGTCCCGCGGGCACATGGTCAGTTACCGTTCACGCCCGGACTGTGCGCCTGATAACCATTATCATCACCGGGGCACAGACTTCTCCATGCCCCGGATTGATTACCGAAATACTGCCTGTTCTTACTTACAAAACGGATTCTCCGTCGGATATGGTAAGGATGCGGGCTGGTTATAATTAATATCTTCCACAGGCACGCCAATATATTTGAATACTTCAAATAATGATTTGCCATAATGTCCGAATGCCACTGCTCCGTGATGCGGGTAATTCTTCTCAATCAGGACATGACGATAGAATCTTCCCATTTCTTTAATCGCGAATACGCCGATGCCGCCGAAGGAACGGGTTGCCACCGGAAGGATTTCGCCTTCTGCCAGATATGCGCGGATCTTATTATCCGCTGTGGACTGCAGACGGTAGAATGTGATGTTGCCCGGTGCGATATCACCCTCTAACGTTCCGTTGGTTACTTCAATTGGAAGGCTTCTTGCCATAATCTTCTGATATTTCATCTCGCAGCTTGCCAGTTTGCTTGAGCAGGTGTTGCCGCAGTGGAAGCCCATAAAAGTATCTGTATGTTTGTAGTCGTAGTTTGCCTTAATGGATTCTTCATACATATCCTTTGGCACGGAGTTGTTGATATCCAGTAAGGTAACTGCGTCTTCACTGACGCATGCGCCGATAAACTCACTTAAGCATCCGTAAATATCTACTTCACAGGATACCGGAATACCTTTGCCTGTCAGTCGGCTGTTTACAAAGCATGGTACAAACCCAAACTGTGTCTGGAATGCCGGCCAGCATTTTCCTGCAATGGCAACGTATTTGCGGTAGCCTCTGTGTTCTTCGATCCAATCCAGCAAGGTAAGCTCATACTGCGCCAGCTTCTCTAAGATTTCCGGCTTCTTATTGCCTGCGCCAAGCTCTGCCGCCATATCGGCAACTACTTCCGGAATACGCGCATCTCCCGCATGTTTGTTAAACGCTTCAAACAGATCCAGTTCGGAGTTCTCTTCGATCTCCACGCCTAAATTATAAAGCTGCTTGATTGGTGCGTTACATGCCAGGAAGTTCAGCGGTCTTGGTCCAAAAGAAATAATCTTCAGATCAGAAAGCCCGATAATTGCCCGTGCAATCGGTAAAAATTCATGAATCATATCCGCCAGATCCGCAGCGTCGCCTACCGGATACTCCGGAATATATGCCTGTACATTGCGGAGTTTTAAGTTGTAGCTTGCGTTCAGCATACCGCAGTACGCGTCGCCGCGGTCGTCCAGTAAGCTCTCCTGGCTTTCTTCTGCCGCTGCGATAAACATTTTCGGCCCCTCGAAGTGTTTTGCAAGCAGAGTTTCGGAAATCTCCGGTCCAAAGTTGCCCAGATAAACGCATAATGCATTACAGCCGGCTTTTTTAATGTCTTCTAATGCCTGTACCATATGTATTTCGCTCTCTACGATGCAGACCGGACATTCATAAATATCCGCCGCTTCGTACTTCGCGTTATACGCCTCTACCAGCGCTTTTCTTCTGTTTACGGATAAAGATTCCGGAAAACAGTCACGACTTACCGCCACAATACCTACTTTTACTTTTGGGATGTTGTTCATGTTGCATTCCTCCATTTTCTTGTATTTTATTTATTCTGAAAAGAACTGTATGCAGACGGGCCAGAAGCCCGCCTGCCAGCTCTTTTTCGGCTGTTTTTCATCTGCGCCATAACTGGCTTTAGATGCTGTTCCGCAGTCTTTTTTGTCTGTGCAGCTACTTCGCCGTCTGGCTGTCTGTTGAACAGCGGCTGACAATTCCACACATTTCCTGCCATTTTTTCTCCATATCTGCCGCCAGCGCAAACTGGTTCCGGCATCGATCCAGATTTTCCCCTGCACGTGACGTATGAAAATAGGTATCTCCCTGCAGATAATCCGTTAAGAAACGCATACCGCACTCCAGGGTCATAATTTTGGCTCCCATGGGAAGCAGCTCAAGTTCTTCCCGAGTCAGCCTGCCGCCGCAGCCTTTGATAAATCCTCTGGTAAATATCTCATATAATTCCAGGGACAGGGAAACTTTTGAAAGATCCGGTTCGTTTTCTTCCGCTGTATTTGCGCCAGAGCGGATCGCATCTCCAAAATCAAAGATAGAAAGTCCCGGCATAACCGTATCCAAATCAATCACACAGACCGGCTTACGCGTCTTTTCATCTAACAGGATATTATTAATCTTCGTATCATTATGCGTAACCCGAAGGGGAAGTTTTCTGTCCGCCGGCAGCTCCATCTCCCCTCTGCGCTCCCGCAGAAATGCAATCTCTGCCGTTACCTCCGCGGCCCGCTGCTTTACATCTTCTTCCAGCGCTTTTTCAAATGCCTTATAACGCTTTGGGGTGTTGTGAAAATCCGGTATCGTCTCGTGCAGCGTCTTAGCCGGAAAATCAGACAGCATCGCCTGAAATTCTCCAAAAGCCAGGCCAATCTGTCCGAAATCTTCTACATGCGCTATCATATCATACGCTCTGGCTCCTTTGACATATTCGTACATCCGCCATTTCCCGCCTGCCGGATCGGTAAAATACGCTCTGCCGGATCTGGTTCTGATAACCGTCAGACATTGGCGATTCGGATCGGCTTTCTTCAGCCAGGATGTGACATTTACAATGTTCTCCATCAGCTCGTCCGTATTGGAAAAAATGTCTGTATTGATCTTTTGCAGAATATATCCCGGGCCTTCCTGTGTCTGTACTAAAAACGTATGATTAATATGTCCGTTTCCATAAGGAACTGCGGACACCATCGTCTCTTCTGTTAAAAACTGATAAAAAATCTCTTTTATTTCCATAAATACTCCGGATATACGCCATTTGCCTTGAAAGCAGCAATTGCCTGCATCACAGCTGCTTTATCTTCTTTATAAGTCACGCCATACCAGCGGTCATCGGTTCTAAGAACCGTCACGCCGGCTTTATTCTCTTCCATTAACTGCGAAACGGCAGAAGGGAGGAAAAATTCACATTTTAAGGGATTTTCAGATAAATTCTCATTTAAAAAAACCGGAAAACGCGCTTCTAATTCATCTAAGAAGTTCTGTTCAAAGCCCCACATATTCATGGATACCAGGCTTCCCCGCGGAATTGTCACCCAGGAAGCGCCGTCATCTTCCGTATACATGGTCTGTCCGTCCCGCTTCTCGATACGGGTACGTTCCTGAATGTCGATCAGCCTGCCCTCACTGTCCGTCTGGCAGACGCCTCTTGCCACAGAGCCATGCTCCGTCAGTGTATTCTCAATGACATAGCCCGCCATAACGTACTGGTACATCTCCGTATCCTGTTTGGGAGCGCTCAGAAAGTCATATATCATCTGAAATGCATTTCTTCCATAAAAATCATCTGCATTAATAACTGCAAACGGTCCGTCAATGTTATCTTTGCAGCACAATACTGCGTGTCCGGTTCCAAATGGTTTCTCCCGTCCGTCCGGTACCTCAAATCCTTCCGGCAGTGCGTCAAGCTCCTGATAGACATATTCTGTCTTTATGCGGCCGGACATCCGATCCCCAATGCATTCCCGAAACAGAGCTTCATTTTCTTTCTTAATAATAAAGATGACTTTTTCAAACCCTGCCAGCATGGCGTCGTATACCGAAAAGTCCAAAATTACGTGACCGGCCTCGTCCATGGGATCCATCTGCTTCAATCCGCCATACCGGCTTCCCATACCCGCTGCCATAACAACTAATACTGGATTGTTCATGCCTGTTTTGTACTCCTTTTGCGTTTATAGGTTATTATTTTTTATTATAACAGATTTGTGCAATATTTGCAGTATTTATTTTAAAGTTTATAATAAACCTGAAACATTTTTCAAAAAGTGGCTTAAATACAGTATCTAAGGCACTTCCAAGAAGAAAACAGTAAGATTTTACTACCTTTTTACTACATTTGCCCATAACAAGCGGATTGCCCGATTTATAGTCGGGTAATCTGTTTTTTTTGCGTTGTAAGGTAACGGTGAAAGATAACAGGAAATCTGTTACGAAGAAACCGATTACGAATCCGGAACCGACACCGAAAGAGTGTGAGCATAATTGGGTTGAGAAAGAAAAGGTTATTGGCGAGTAACTCGTATGCAGTTGCGGACTTACATTCAACAACAAAGACGCATGGTACGAACACTGCGATGAACTTATGGAACAAGGACTTGACAGTTGTGGAATATCCTCTACTCCAATCACTGAAACTTATTACGAATGCTCGAAATGTCATAAGACAAAATAAGCAAATAATGACCTCCTGCTGAGAAGTGGGAGGTTGTTTTTTTCTACATACACAAGTACATTGATAGATACCCACAAACTATGTTATAATACACATACAAAAACACGAGTGCTTTTGTAAACTAAAACAAAATATTCAAGTACAAAACTAACAATCCATACGAAAAAAGTGAGGTGTATCAACATGCTGCCAGAGCCAACTCCATTTGAAAAATTCAATGATGTTCAATATTATATCTGCGAAATCCAAGGAAGACTTTTTAAACTAGCTCAAAACATGGACTTCGATGATGACGATTTTATTAAAAAATTCATGTACTCAGACCTCTGTAAAAGAGCATTAGACCAACTCTATTCACCTCTACAAATGGCAGACCCGGAAGATGTTATGGATGAAACATTGAGATTCATTACACCAAAGAAAAACAAGCAACACTATGACAGTAACGCAATTGACTGGATAGGCTATATGTATCGTTATTTACACTTACGGCTTGCCATACCGAGCGCTGTCATCTATGACGTATTGCCATTAAAAGATATGCTTATTTCTTACGTAGGAATGCATACACAAGACGATGAGTATTTTGTAGATGTGATAAAAGATAAATTTGAAAGGAAATCATTATGAAAGATATAACACTTTATCACGGTTCCAAAGGAGGAATCGTCGGAAACATAGAACCAAACAGTAGAATTCGTTGTGATTTTGGTAAAGGCTTCTACATGGGTACAAAGCCAGAACAGGCAAAAACATTAGTATACCATGATGCCATGCCCATATTCTACACTATGCAATTTGAACTATCAAAAATACCAAAAGATAGAATCCTCACACTTAAAGATATTCCGTGGGCACTCTACGTATTATATAACCGCGGCAGATTAGAAACCGTTAAAAACACAGATTTGTATCAACAGATTGCAACACTCGACAAAGACAAAGATGTAATTATTGGTCCAATTGCAGACGATAATATGAATCAAGTTATGCGACAATTTGAGACCGGAGATATTACAGATAAAGTTCTATTAGAATGCATCAGATGTATTGATTACGGAACACAATATGTTGCAAAAACAAAAGAAGCATGCAATTGCATTAACATACAATTAGAAGAAAATCTTGATATGTCTAAATATGATGAATACCAAAGATACACGAACGACAGACGTGCAGAAAGCATAGAAAAAGTAAAAATAATAAAACGTCAATACAGAGGAGAAGGGAGATATCTTGACGAAATTTTAAATATGCCTAACAATCAAAATATATTAAAACATACTATGCGAACAACAAACCTTGAAAATAAATTTGAAAATTCACTTCAACCAAATAAAGACCACCCAAACACCGGATTAGGATTAGGAAACTAACATTATGAAACAAATCATCAAAAAATCTATCGTATTCATCACAGCAGCTGCAATCATGCTTACATTGGCTATGCCTATGAGTGCGGAGGCGGCAAGCAAGAAAGGAAAAGGCGTGGCGAAGAAGAAAGGCGTGGCGATGATTACCGCAAAGGTGAAAGGCAGTAAGACGTTGCGTTGTAAGGTAACGGTGAAAGATAACAGGAAACCTGTTACGAATGCTCGAAATGTCATAAGACAAAATAAGACATGACCTCCTGCTGAGAAGTGGGAGGTTGTTTGTTTAAGAATAATGCAACAGGATTCTAAAAAAATGGAAAAAATGCATAACAGATCTGAGCAGTCTGCGCATTTACTGTGCTGACCATACCAAAATATATGGCCAGGGAAGATTTTGCTGTAAAAAAAATTGCCGGAAAATGACGAAAGCAAACAAAATACAGCCCTTTTGTATCATCTCAAAAACTATATCCTGTATGGCTTTATCTTTCCCGGCAACCCCTTCATTTTACTGCAAGATTATAGAAATGGCTGCGCGCCTGTCAAAAATCAGAACCTCAAATTCCATAATCAGACAATAACTGCTGTTGGAACTCTCTGTCCTCTGCAGCCCTCTTTACATCCTCATAACGCCCATCCCGTATCAGTGACACATTTAATTTATTAATACGAGCTTCCGCCCGCGCTTCCCCTCGCGCTTCTCCCCGTGCTTCCCCTCGCGCTTCTCCCCGTGCTTCCCCTCGTTCCTCTGCTTCCAGCATACTCTCATTATAATCACGAATTGCTTTTTCCCTTGCTTCATATTCTAAACGTTTCTCACTGTCCTGGCTGATCATCTGCAGGGTTTGGTATGCGCTTTCAATATAAGAATCCTTTTGTGCCAGCATATCAAATTCCTCCTTACTCTCTGCATTGATAAATTTTGCCCAAAGCTCAATATCACTGCTGTTATCCTGCAATTCTTCCGGCAGCTTGGGCAGCTCTATAACATGAAATTCCATCTTATCCGTATAGAGGAAATGATGGGTATCCTCCCTGATGTGGAAACAGGAGTAAAATTCGGCTTCCTCCTGGAATAAAGTAAAATCCAGAATGCTGATACTCACGCATTTTTTAAAGACACGGTAACTGTCTCCCCGTTTTATCTGATCCGTAAACATTTTTGCCAGATAAAACAGCGAACGGTCAGCCCATACCCTTAACTCAGAAAGCTGAATTTCTATGTCAATCTCCCTGTCATCGTTGAGTAACAGCCGGACATCCAAAATACCCAGCTTATCATCCTCATGCTCCTTGCGAAGGCTGGTATTTAAAATACGTGTTTCCCTGATATCTTCCGGTTTCAGTTTCAGCACAGCAGACAGAAAACCAATGCGGGCTTTTCCATCCGCCATAATTTCTTTAAAGGCAAAGTCTATTTTGGGCTTCATCAAAAACTCTGGCATGGTATCCCCACCTTTCTATAGATGCTCTTACTAAGAATTTGCAACATAATACATATACAACCTACCCACAGACCACCGCAAATTCTGCCATAAAAATAAGTAATAAAAAGACATAGAACATTGTACCATACAACAGTCTACGTCTGCAACCTGCCCCAAAATTTGATTTCCCCTATATTCTTAAACAGTTACAGTTCACGGCCAATGTCATTTACTTTAGGGAAATTCCGTTTTTTAAGCAG
>CAJUPF010000017.1:30599-47000 GCA_910588565.1 uncultured Lachnospiraceae bacterium | reverse complement strand
CGCCGTCCATGGCGTGGCCAGGGCTTCCGCGGACATCCGTGTCCGCGGATTCCTGAAAATCCTGGGAACTGCTAAGAAAAACTAAATCCTTTACAAGTCACAAAAGTAAATCCCCTCTGCCCCGGCCTCTCCCTGACTACGTTATTCCAGGCTGTAAGATGAAAAATAAGTTTTTGCTTAAGCTGCTGACATTGCCAGTGAACCAATATCATTAAGTTAGCGCCAACAATATAAGGCTTACTGCGGGAAAGATGGCAAAAACAGGATGCCAAGCTTCCCCATAGGCTAATGTTGGCGGCCGCAGACACATTTGGGGCATGCCAAATAGACAGATTTCCCATCTGCCTAAAAAATGGTATAATGATATAGATGCTTAAGCTGCCCTATAGATAAAGTATCGTGGCTTACGGAAATGAGCTGTCTGAAGTCTTGGGTAATGGCGTTCATTCCGTATTGGGATCAGTTCTTTCTGCAGCAAGAGCATCACGTTGTATCAGTCTTTTTCCGTGGCCAGACGGAGAAAGACCCTGCAAATATGTGCAGCCATGGTGAAATTCACTTTGTACTCATGCTTTGCTTCCTTCTTTTCAGTGACGGCATAATTGACCAGTATTTCCGTTCTGTTATATGCAATAAGGTTGGCCCATATTTCCTGTTTGATATACTCTGGCTTGTAAGAATGGTAGTTGCTCAGGCCGATCGTATATTTCAGTTTGCGGAACGAGGATTCAATGGACCATCTTCTGTAGCAGAGGGCCTTGAGCCTTTCGGGAGGAAATTCTTCCCTTGGGAGATTCGTCACGATGCATTCGCAGGAATCATCGCCGATTGGGAACCTGGCGATACGGAAAGCAAGCGTATATGTGCCAGGGGAGCCATATTCAATAAAATCGAAGGCGGATGCCTGGTCGATGAAGCGTCTGTAGGTTCCCGGGGGGATGGGGATTTTCCTGGAATGACTTCGCGTCAGGGTGACAGCCACGTCAATATCAAAGGATTGTGTTTCCGGGAATTCAAAATTTCTGACCAGGCCTTTGGAATGGATATCCTTTGTGCGGAAGAGGAAATACTGTCCCTGTTCCACCACATGTGCCATGTTGTTGCAGGAGCAGTACTCCCTGTCGCCAATGTAGACATTCTTCCTGCCGGGGAGCGTCCCGTGCCGGTCCACGATGTCGCAGAATGCGCCAAATTCGTTTTTTTCATGTACGGGCTGGAGGATGGCGTCCGTATAGATGTGTGCATCGAGGTCAAAAAAGGCATTCATATGTATGCTGCAGACACTGCTGGCGGAGTGGCCGGGGGAGCAGAAATACTCCGGGGAAGCCAGTTCTGGACTGCTGAAAAAAGTGGTCGTGGAGCCGTCGGCGGCCAGGTAGCGGTATCCGTCGTCTGTGGCGGGGAAGCCCGTTTCCCTGCTGACGGAATCGTTGAAGCCCGCAAGGACGGCTTCCAGAGCTTCGGGCTTAAGTTTCGCGCGCTGCTGGTTCAGCGCGGGAAGGGATGGCATTTCCTGGTCCAGCCCCCAGAAGTCCAGCATCTCCATCCTGGCAGAAGAAGAGCCTTTAGAGACAAGAAACGAAATAAGGGTGTCCAGTGTGATTTTCCGCTGTCTGCTGAAATCCTTTGCCGTATTGACAGCAAACTGCTCCGGATCTGCGATAACGCAATTCACGGCAGATAAAAAGGCATCTTTGATTTTGTTGTGCGGCATATGGTATGTACCTCCTTGGATAAAGAATGTTGAAATGTCCTAATCCAAGGGCCGCTCTCGCTGCCTCTTAAATTCAATCAGCAGCGAGAGCGGCCGCACATTTCAGGGAATTTGTCAACCCCCTTTTATAAAAAAATAAAAATGGTTAGACCTCATAAAAAGAATCTAACCATTTCAGGCCGTTCGTTACTAACTTAATGACATTGGCCAGTAAACAGTAACAATAAAGCACAATAGCCGTGAATCTGCCTTAAATAATGGTTGAAGTTTCTTATTCCATATGCTATAGTAATCATAAGAAAAGCACCCACTCCAAAGGCGGATGCTCTCGAATAGGATTATATGCCCTTACGGGCAGCGCCTATCCTGTGTGCAGACAGGATAGGCATCTTTACTTTTTCTTACTGTTTCTCTTATCGAAAAAGGTCAGAAACGCAACAATCAAACTACCAAAGGAAATCAGAAGACTGATTATCCCTATAAATATTAAAATAATATCTGCAGCTGTCATATTACGCACCTCCCTTCTTATGTATTCCTGACAAGCCAGGTTCAATCAGTTCGGGAGGCTGCCACCCTGTCATGGGTACTCTTCTAATGGCTTTTGCCATGTTTATCATCATAGCATCAATCATACTTTTTTTCAATCAATTAATTTGAAAAAACCCATAAGATAGGTGGATTTTATGTATGTAGAAAAAATCTGGGCGCTCTGCCAGGAGCACAGCATTTAAACATAATTTGGAAGCAGAACAACAATACTGAAAATAGAAGAATCATATTGGATATCCATGGTTCCGTTCCATGAAGCAACGGCATCCTGGATATTTTTTATGCCAATTCCATGAAATAGATCTGCAGGATCTTTTGTGCTGATAAATCTGCCGTCTTTCTTTCGGATTACTTCACAGTGGTTATTCCGGCATTCAATCTTTAAAAAAGAATCTTTCTGTATCAGGGACAGCTGGATAAATCCCTCTGCCATTTTTTCGGCTGCTGCAACCGCGTTGTCCAGAATATTTCCCAGAATGGTAATCAGATAAAAATCGGGGATGGAAACAGCGCTAAAACTGCAGCTGTAATCAAAGGCAATTCCTTTTTGGGCGCAGTCGGCAGCTTTTGCGTTCAGAATAGAAGAAATCAGGGGATTTGCTGTCTGAATAAATCTGGTTTCTGCATTGGCTGCGCTGATTTTGCTAAGATATTGCTTCAGTTTGCCCAGATCTCCCTTTTTTGCATAGCCATTTAAAACAATCAGATGGTTGTTAAAATCATGGCGCAGGGAGGCCTGCTTTTTTAGCGATTCGTCTATGTCATCGTAATATTTGCGTTCCAGTTCGTATTTTGTAATAAGCTGTTTTTGCTGCAGCTGCGTTTCAAAGGAAACGATCATCTGATTGTAAGTGGTCAGAAATACGGCTCCTATGATAAAAACAAAGGAGAAAATAATGGGAAGATATTCTCCTGCATTCCACCGGCCAGACACTAACTGGAGGCTTAGAATGCTTAAAATAAAAATGGCAAGTACTGAGGCCAGACTGAAAGTAATGCTGTAGATCCTGTGCGTGTGCAGGGCGAGCAGGCGTTTGCCATATAGAAACAGGCAAAGCACAAGATAACTCATTGTTGAACAGATCAGTGATTTGTAATCATCATAAAGTTTATATTCACCAATATAGGCTGAATCATTTATGATATATGTATGAAATATAAGGAGAACCGCGTTACTTCCAAGAAGATAAATTTGAAACTTTAAGAAGCTGATAAGGCTTTTTTTTAACTTGAAACTATGGAGGATATAGATATAAATAAAGTCGCTGAGAAACGACCAGAAAAGATCTAAGTTAGAAGAAGGCAAATATGCATAAATAACAGCAAAAATCAAATAGTAGCAGCGAAGTGTCAATTTTTTTGATTTTGTTATATCTTTGTTGTTATAAGTCATAAACAGTTCCATTATGAAAAAGCAGAACAAGCCATTCATGAAAGAAAAGTAAAATTCCATTCGGTTCATCATACTCTACTCCTTAGTATTTTGAGTTATACTCAAGGACAATGAAATCTGCCGTGAGTATTGCGCCAGCCGCAGACACGAAAGAGATATATTTTCTCATGCAGTTATGTATATCCAATATAATTATAGTTCTTTGTAAAGAAAATGCAAATACCTGATTGTGAATATATAAAAATTTTCAGAAAGCTGAAACAGGGATCTGAAAATCTTTACCAAATAGCATCGAAAATATGTCAAATAGCACATGTATATTGAAAAAATGAAAAATTATGATAATGTGAAATTATCAGTACGAAAGGAGAAATATAAATGAGTAAGAATAAAGCATTTACATTACCTGCGAAATGTAATAAAATTGAAACAGAAAGATTATTGGAAATTTATGGAGGAAAAAGAAAATCATTACAAGCTTTTAATAGTTGGTTATTAAAATCCCTCAAGAAAAAATAACCCGGAGTTAAACCATGAGATACACATATATACAACAACATGATGAGACAGACTGTGCGGCAGCATGTCTTGCCATGGTCTGCCTGCATTATCGAAAAGAAACAACCATTACGAAACTCCGTGATAAAATGGGAACTGATTTAAAAGGCACAAACTTACTTGGACTCAGCAAATGTGCGGATGAAATTGGGTTCCAGTCACAGGCGGTTCGGGTGGATCGGGAAGGTTTTTTCAGCGAATTTACACTGCCTGCGATTGCAAATGTCATTACAAAAGAAGGGATGTCCCATTTTGTCGTGGTTTTTAAAATCACCAAAAAGCATGTGGTTATCGGTGATCCTGCGAAAGATCTGCTTCGCTTGGATGTGGAAGAATTTTATAAAGACTTTACGGGAGTGCTGCTGATTTTGAAACCAGATGAACGGTTTTCTACAGGCCATATCAAAGGGATGAAGCTGTTTGACCGTTATATCCGGCTTTTGCTGCCGCAGAAAAAACTGTTCTTTTACGGCATATTGGCATCGTTTCTTCTGACGCTGCTTGGAATTTTATCTTCGATATTTAACAACGTGATTTATGATGAAATTCTGCCGTATCAGCAGGAAAATGTGCTGAAAATGATGATGCTTGTATTTATGGGGGTATCTGTCACGCAGATCCTGGTCGGATTTGTCCGGGAATGGATGATGATCCACCTGTCTGTAAAAATCGATATTCCATTGATGTTAGGGTACTTTGAGCATATTTACAAGCTGCCGATGCAGTTCTTTTCCACGCGAAAAACAGGCGATATCACGACAAGGTTTTCGGATGCCTTTACGATTAAGGATATTTTTACAAATATTGCGCTGACGCTGATTATGGATGTTGGCATGGCGATGGTTACAGGAGTGATTCTCTTTCAGATGAACACAAACCTGTTTGTAATTATCCTGTTTATGACGGTTATCAGCATTTTGCTTGTATTTATCTTTAAGCAGCCCTATAAGAAAATCAATGAAGAGCAGATGCAGCAGGCTTCGGTATTAAATTCTCAGATTATTGAAGGGCTGCGGGCAGTGGAAACCATAAAGGGCAATGCAAATGAAGAGGTGGAACTGGAACATCTGGAGCGGGAATATATAAAATCAATGCGGATTGGATGCAAAGAAAGTATGCTCTCGAATATTCAGGGAAGCATCTCAGAATTTATCTCCGGGGCAGGGAACCTTATTTTGCTGTATTGCGGGATTATGCAGGTACTCAAAGGGGAAATGACATTAGGGAGTATGATGGCGTTTACCACTTTGGCAGGGTATTTTACGGAACCGGTAAGCAACCTTGTAGGTCTGCAGCTTTCCATACAGGAAGCAAATATTTCTATGAAACGTTTATCTGAAATTTTAGATTATGAAAAAGAGCAGGATACTGCGCAGAAGGCAATGTTTCAGGAATTGGAGCGTGTGGAAGGAGATATTGACGTGAATCATATCACATTCCGCTATGGAAACCGCAAGCCGGTACTGAAAGATGTTAGTTTTACAATTCCAAAGGGCAAAAAAGTTGCATTGGTCGGCGCAAGCGGCAGCGGAAAATCGACGATTGCGAAGCTGCTGCTGAAATATTATACGCCGGAACAGGGAGAAATCCGGATCGACGGCGTGGATATCCAGGAGATTGAGAATGCTTCCCTGCGGAAGGCAATTTCCTATGTACCGCAGAATATTGAACTGTTTTCCAAAAGTATTTATGACAATATACGGATCAGCAGACAAAACGCTACATTGGAGGAGGTCAGGGAAGCAGCAAAAGCGGCGGATGCGCATGAGTTTATCAGGCGGCTTCCGATGCAGTATTATACATATCTGGAAGAAGCCGGAAACGGGTTAAGCGGCGGAGAAAAGCAGAGAATTGCGCTGGCAAGGGCATTTTTGAAAAAGAATGAGTTTTATATTATGGATGAAAGCACAAGTAATCTTGATTTTGCGACGGAAAATGTGATATTTGATATGATTTATCGTAAATTTAAGAATAAATCCATGCTGATTATTGCCCACAGGCTTGCTACGGTAAAAAACTGTGATGAAATACTTGTCCTGGATCAGGGTGAGATTGTGGAGCAGGGTACACATGAAAAGCTGCTGGAAAAGAAAGGGCAGTATTATAAACTGTGGGAGATGCAGCAGGGGAATTTTGAAGTGAGAGAGGAGCAGATACCGGAGAAATCTGCGGAAGTGGCATTTGATGAGGATTTAGATGGAGTTATAAGCTATACATAACAGCGATGTAATATGCATTTACATAAAACCGAAGCCGGTTGCAAACGGGGGAGGAAAATAAAATACAAAGGAGGCACAATATGGAAATGTGTTATAATGGTGTATTGGTAATGCCCAGTAATTATGCTGTGGTGGATGCTGATGAGATGATGTATCTGGAAGGAGGAAGTACGCAGTTGCCGATGAAAACAAGTTATATGAATAAGAAAGTTTGTAAGAGTACGGCGGCATCACTTATTAAATCAAAGAAAGTTAAAAGAATGAGCAAACAGGGTATAGCAGAAGAAATCTTTGCTCATGCACAGATATTTTACAGAGCAGCAGTTATAAATCTGGCAGGTGTAAAACTTGGTGTGATTCAAGAGATCGCACGCCGTGCGGCTCTTATTGATATAGAAGACGGCGGAGATAAGTGGTATCGTAGAGCTGCATATACTGCTTTGTGGTATGGAAATCCATCTATTCCGGTTTAATACTTTTGACAAGTATAACTTAGATTTTTAAAAATCATTTGTACCAGTTTCTTATGTAAGAAACTGGTACAAATGAAAAATATAAAAAATGTAAGAGATAGAAAATAAGAGAGGTTATTTCATGAAAAAGCGAAAGATGTTTTTTGCAGCAGTATTATTTTTGGGAATTATATCTGCAGCAGTTTATTTTGCAGCGCATAAGAACACTACAGACATAACGAAGTACAGACAATGGAATACACATGATTTACATGGGAAAATGTTGATTTTCCCCCAGCAGATAGAATATGTAGATGCAGAGAAATATTTATATCGTTGTTCGGAAGGAATACTTGACAATGATTATCAGATATTTCTGAAGTGTAATTATTCGGAGAATATGTATCAGGCAGAGATACAACGCTTAAGTCAGATAAAGGATGAGTATGAAGGACATGAAAATAAAGTGTTTTATGACACTGAAAATTTTAAAAATCCTTCTTATGTTTGTATTTACAATTTTGATAGTACGTATGAATATGCCTGTTTAGATGAGGAAAATTTTTCTATTTGTTATATTTATCTTCAATTTGTTGATAAAAATGAAATAAAATTTGATAAAGATTTACTTCCAGAACAATATGGCAGTGGAGGGAACAATGGATTTAATATATATGCGTATCCTATGGAAGACAGCGATGGTTGGTTTATAAATAAATAAAATATTTTGATATAGAATTATTATGGAAAAACTTCAATTAAAAGCGAATAAAATTTTAAAATTAACAAATGTACTTTGTGGAAAATGTAATATGGATGCAGATGATTCATCCCTTGATGTTCAGCTAGAACAAATGCAGTCATACATCAGGGTAAAAGGGGCAGCCCAGATTGGCCCTTTGATTCAATATATAGAACCAAAAGTGAATGAACAGGGGGAACTGGAAGTTGAAATGTCCTTCCTGCTTCAATGCAGCCAGCCTATCTATAATGTAGAAACTCCCTATAAAATGCAGCCTGTTCTCCGTGTCCCAAATTGCATCTACTGTCGTTATACCGGGCCGGAAGAAGCGCTGAAATATGCTTACGACAAAATCAATTTATACGCATTTGAAAACGATATCAGACTAAAAGGCGGTAGTAATACCATATTTGTAGATCAGAATGAAGAGGAAGGCACAATGACTGCCGATGTATTTATGGAGAAAGAACATGAATAAACAAATCAAAACCCTGTCCCAGATGAGGGATTCCAGGCTGCTTTTTGAAAAACAGATTCCCTCATTCGGTTACTTTTTTATTCTTTTGGTAACAGCATTTCTGGCAGGCGTTATGTTCTGGAGCATCAAAGCTCCAAAAGCTTATATGATTACAGCCCAGGGAACGGTAACCAGCTCTGAGTCCAATTATGTTATGTCGGGCTATTCAGTGGAAATCGGCAGATGCAATATGATTGAAGGCCAGCTGGTGGAGGAAGGGGAAGTCCTCTTTACCATCAAAAGCACAGATTATGACGTGCAGCAAAAGCAGTTAGAGGAGAGCCGGGAGACGTATGAAATCCAGGTATCCCAATACGAGCGCCTTGTCCAGTCAATCAAAGACGACACGAACTATTTTGATGCATCCATAGCAGAAGATGATTTATATTACAGCATTTATGAAGCTTATAAGTCTCAGGTGGCACAGAACGAACTGAATACGGACAGTTACAAAGCCTATGGTTACACGGATGAGCAGATCATATCTGAACTCGAAAAAAACCAGGGTAAAATTGCTGAGATCTATTACTCAGCTGTCCAAAACGCGCAGAATGCGATTCAGGAAGCCAAAGCGCAGATTGCATCCATTGACGCGCAGCTATCCGCCATTGGAAGCGGCCAGGCGGAATATTCCATCAAAGCAACGGCATCCGGCCGTCTGCATCTGCTGGCTGATTACAAGCCGGGCATGGTCGTGCAGGCGTCCGGCACAGTGGCGACAATTACGCCGGAAAATTCGGAAACCATACTGGAATCTTATGTTTCTACAGCGGATATGGCGCGTATGCACAAAGGCGACACAGTAAAAATCGCGGTAGACGGGCTGACAGAATCGGTCTATGGAAATATCAAAGGAACGGTTACGCAGATTGACAGCAATCTGACAACGCAGGAGAACGGGGATGGTACGACAGCAAGCGTATTCCGTATTAAAATCAAGCCGGATGTCGATTATCTGGTCAATAAAAGCGGTGATAAAGTCGATCTGGTAAATGGTATGACGGCACAGGCAAGAATCGAATATGACAAAGTAACGTATTTTAACTATGTTCTGGAAAAACTGGGATTCAAAGCAAGGTAATGGGAAATGAGGAAACAGAGGATGAAAAGAAAGACAGGATTCTGGCAGCTGCGGGTAATAGTTCCTGGCATCTGCCTGTTTTTAATTATGGTGACAAATAATGTATATGGCTCAGAATTTAGTACAGGGCAGACAGAAGAGATGCTCCAGGAGATCAGATCGGAACAAATACAGGAATCTGGTGTAAAGAATGTTCAGGAACCAGATGAAAATAATGCGCAGGAAAACGGAGAAGAAAGCACACAGGAGTCTGACGGAGAGAATAACCAGCAGGATGCTGCGAAAAAAGCAGCAATCAAAGCAAAAGAGATTGATCTGGGAGATTACCAGACGACAATGGAAATCGGAGAATCCCAGCTGCTGACAGTAACTGTTTTACCCGTTGACGCCACAGACCAGACGGTATCTTATGCATCCGACAACGAAGAAGTTGCAACAGTCAACAGCATGGGCAGAATCCGTGCAAATGCAGCCGGAACAGCAAAAATTAAAGTATCCTGCGGATCTGTAAAAGAAAGCTTTTCCCTGACTGTTTTGGAACCAAAAGATACAGAAGAAAAAATAATAGCGGTTACAGATATTGAGATTTCGGATTATGAAAAAGAACTTGAGGCAGATAAGACAATGACTCTGACTGCTGCGGTCCTGCCTGCAGACGCAACAGAAAACACAATTTCTTACCGTTCTTCTGATCCAAATATTGCTACGGTAAATTCCAGCGGAGAAGTAAAGGGAATTGCGAAAGGGAATGTAATCATTTATTGTTCGGCGGGAGGCATCATAAAGGAAATTCCTGTTACAGTAATAGTAGCTACGGAAAAACTGCGTGTAGATCATACATATCTTGTTTTGAAGCCAGGGGAGACAGAAACACTCAAAGCGACTGTTATGCCTGCAGGGGCTCCGCAGGGAATTTCTTATAAATCCTCCAATTCTGAAATCGCATATGTAACCGCAGGAGGTGTTGTAACTGCAAAATCCTGTGGAAATACCAGTATTATTGTATCGAATAAAGACACCAGTATTTCTGTTTCCGTTATTGTAAATGAATCTGTCCAAAACAAAAATCCGGAAGAAGAAAAGAGAAGTGAAAGCCAAAATAACGGGATAGAATTTCCCGAAGAAACGGATATATCTGAAACGCCTGTTATTACTTCTGAAATGCTGCATTTCTTTTATCAGAAAAGCCGGACGCTTTCTGTGCATGGAGACGGATATACAATTGTCATTTGCGGAGAGGATATTGTAAATGATAAAAATGAGCTGTGTACACAGATTGCATTTCACAGAGAAGCAGAGGGAACAGTATTTGAATTGAATGAGGGAAAAGAGTTATGCGGCCCGGTTACCCTTTGCCTGGATCAGCCGGTGGGAACATATTTGTATCTTTACAACACTTCGAAAGGAGCTTACCAATTGATAGAACATGTTGATATGACGAATTTGAAACTGACGACAGGAGGAAACTATTTACTCGCAGAGAAACGGCTGTCCGGCTACAGAGTTGATAAGATGGCAATTGCGGGAGGCATGTTATGCTGTATTGCTGCTGCAGTTGTTTATATTAAGATAAAAAAGAAGTATTGGTTTTGGTGATAAGATATGCAGAATAATGTTAGTAAAAAGTATTGGAATTGAGGAATATATGTACCAGGCAGAGGCAGAGCGTCTTAGCCGGATTTCAGATGAATATAGAGGAGAAGAAAATAAGATTGTATATGATAATGAGAGCTTCCATATGCCGTCTTATGTCAGTATGTATAATTTTGACAACACTTGTGAATATGCGATATTAGAGGAAGAACATTCGGTTATTCATTATATATATCTTCAATTTACAGATAAAAATAAGATTAAATTTGATCAGAATCTGCTTCCGGATTCCTATAACAGTGAAAGCATCCATGAGGGGGTTCAGCATATACGCCCATGAATTGGAAGGCGGTGAAGGCTGGATGACAGGAAAATCTGAAACATAATTTACCTGGAAACATGTTTTCTGCCAGATGTGAGTTACAAATCTTTTATAAAGCAGGACGCGCAGATTGCTGGGAATGCAGTTTGGAATGTCGAAGACGACAGAAGGGGGATATGGTTATGGAACAAAAATTGGTTATACAATCTGATTTTAAGGATCGGGCAGCGAAAGAACCAGGAATGAAAAGATTTATGAAAACTTTAAATATATGCTCTTTGATTGGCTTAGCGGGGTATGTTATATGTACTCTGTTTTCCATGCTGACAGACGCTGGTTTACATAAATACGGTGTTTATGCTGATAGAATAGCAGGCGTATGCTGGTTTTTGTTTTCCGTGGCGATCTATTTTAAGATTCTGTTTATGATACTGGGAGGACATAAAAACGGAAGCCGTGTAAAGACAATTTTTAAGGCAGTTGCATGGAGCGGATTTGCGGCATTCGTACTATTCTCTGAATTGTCCATGATATCAGATGGATTTTTTTACAGATACCATGAATATTATGAAATGGCAACAGTAGTGTGTCTGAGCTTTGTTATATTATCTTTGATCTGTTTAGGGATAGTCAAATTCATGGAATTAGGTAAAAACCCAGGCAGATAAATTGGCTGTGGAGTGGGATTGATTGCGCGATCACTTCTGCGTTTGGCTTTTTCCTGCTGACAGGCTTTTCCAATATGGAGGAATTGACGAAGGAGTCGTTTGGTATATTGTGTGCGGTATATGGTTTTATAATTTTGATATATGGCTTTCTGAGTTTTTTGATAAAAGCAAAAAATAAGTTGGGGAAATCAGGATGAAAGTAACGTCAGGCAATCTGAAATGGCAGCACATGAATGGGGAGCAGTATCGCTGCAGCAGCTGCAGTGCGCAGTGATAAATTAAGTGAAATTATCTTGCTGGCAGGATAGTGTATAAATGGCGTAATCATTGAATTACCGTGGATAAAAAACACTTAATTTGAAGTATATGTGGAAAAACCGGTTACTGAAATTGATATTAAGAGCAAAAGACAGAGGAAGGCAGGGGGTATTATGGCGGAATATTTTGGGGGTATAATGGCAGTACTTCTGCTGCTTTGCCTGGTTTGTACCGTATTCCAGGTGAGCGGGAGATATAGTGTCTATAGAATTTTAAGAAAAATAATTACGGTTTATTCCATTGTGGCATTGTGTTGTTATTTTGCCTGGGGACTGTATCGTTGAAATTTGATTCGGGAACATATATGGCGTTGTATCACATGTATCGGGCATCTATTCAGGAAATCATTACAGTGGAAGAGTATGCAAATCTGATGATATATAATTTCAGAAAACAGGCATTAAAAGAATACAGCGATTCGTTATCAGGAAGGGAGTTATCGTATGGGGATGAAGATGAGACGCGTACCAATAGCGAAAGTAATCGGAACAATCATAGCCGCAGGTATTTTGATTTTTGGCGCTCTTGTGTATAAGCTTTTGTTTGGAGGAATACCGGAGGTACACAATAGCAGCAGGCAGTACGGGAACTGGGAAAATTTTGCGGGTTACAGCGGTTTTAAGATTTTTCCGAGGGATATTTCAAAAGAGAGTATACGGGAATATTATTACAGATCCCAGGATACGATTTTTTCGCCGGAAGCCCAGGTGTTTTTAGAAGCGGTTTTTGAGAAAGACGCATTTGAACAGGAAGTGGAACGTTTGTCGCATATCTGTATGTCAGATGGGAAGGAGACAAATCTGGTTCTGGAAGATAACAGGCATTTTCCGGCGGATGCGTATATCTGTGAATATAACTGGAACCACTGCTATGAATATGCGCTGGTATTTCCGGAAGCTCTCAAGATAAATTATATTTTTTTACAGAATATTGATGCTGCGGATGCAGCGTTTGAGGATTCTCTTCTGCCGGAAGGCTATGGGGAAGAGAGCGAGGAGAACCCGTACTGTTTGTATGCGTTTGGTACAGGGAAAAATGTAATATGGTATGAATAATGCAAACGTTACTGTTGATATCGGCTGTCCTTTTGGGGTAGAATGGTATGCAGAGTACAGGAACAGGAGGTTTGCTATGTTAAGTATCTATCTTGGAAACATGGATGATGCAATTTATCATCCTCCGACTTATTTTGATAATCAGTATGAAGATGAATGGATTACAGATAAACTGTCAGTGGAAATGATAAAAGATGTGGATCATTCTGATGTAGCAAGCGCCCGGCTGATAGACAGTCCGGTGCTGGGAGCGATTTCAACCAGGGAGCTGTCCGGTGGGGTAAAGACATTAATTTTAATGGCATTTGACAGTACGAATCAAGTATTTAACGCATCTGTCTGCGGCGACAATTGCGCAAAATGGATGTTAGAGATTGGGAAACAGTTCACAATATGCTTGAATTTATCAAAATAGCGGGAAATTATGTGTAGGTGAGGCCGAATGAAGGGAAAATATAGAGTTGCTGTACAAAATAGCCGCTTACATTATGAATTTGAGATAAAAAGAAATATTACGGTTATCATGAAAGAAATAAGATGCTGATTCTTAGAAGCATAATGGGGATAAAACTATCACGGGAATTTCTTTAATTTAATATAGGACAAATGCTGGCAGGGGATTGTCAGGAAATAGTGAAATGCTTTTTCTGACAACCCCTTGCTTCTATGTATTATGCGGCAGATCGGTTGTCCCGGTTTGGGAGCATTTGTGATATAGTTACATGAAATATTTATAAAAATGAGCAAAAAGATTGTAAATACACAAAAAAATACAAATGCTATTATAATGACAACATGAATCAGCTTATACAAAGGAGGAATAACATGCGTTTTAAAGCCCTGGTTGCAGATGACGAATATATGATTCGCCGTGGGATTATCAGCTTTTTGAATAGGTACGAAGATTTTGAAGTAGTCGCCGAGGCAGAAGACGGGGAGATCGCGTTGGAATTGGCGAAAGAAAATCCCGTGGATGTTTGTTTTGTGGATATCAATATGCCATTTTTAAATGGTCTTCAGTTTATCGAAAAGTTAAAGGAAGTTCAGCCGAAAGCGCTTGTAGTCATTATTACAGGGTATGACAGCTTTGAATACGCAAGAACTGCCATAAAGATGCGGGTGTTTGAATATCTGTTAAAGCCCGTGATGGAAGATAATTTTCACAAAATGATAGAGCGGGTGAGGGAACGGCTGATCAGCGAAAGAAGTGAAGGTAAATATCTGGAATGGGCTCAAGAAACTCTGAATCAAAACAAAAGCTATCTGGCTTCCAGTTTTTTGCAGAAAGCGCTGGAAGGGCATTTTTCCGCAGAAGAGATGTGGGAGCGTTTTCATTATCTGGGTGTGGAAATCCCGGAAGATTTTGTTGTGACCGTAGTGCGTTTTGAGTACCAGAAAGCAGCAGATGTAAAAGAAGAGTGGACAGATGATTTGATTTTTTTCGTTGCAGAGAATATGGCGAATGAAATTTTTAATCAAATGGACAGTCTGAGGAGCTGCCAGAATGATTGCGGCGATTTAATTGTAGTGTCGCAGCAGACCGCAGAACAGAGCGGACAGCTCCAGAAGTATCTTACATTAATGAAACGGCTGGTATTTGTAAAATGTACTGTAATACAAAAGAATGGGACAGGCTTAGAACATCTGGCAGATGTGTATCATGAGGCGATTGCGCAGGTGGAGGAAATTATGGGTACTTCCTCTGTGATTCAGGAAGTCAGAGAGTATGTGGAGCAGAATTACTGGCGGGAAGATTTTTCGCTGCAGGAGGCAGCGGATTGTGTTAATTTGTCTATGCAGTATATGAGCAAGCTGTTTCGGAAAGAAATGGGAGTTACATTTGTAGATTATCTGACCAGTGTAAGAATTCGGAAGTCAATTGATCTGTTCCAGAATGAAGAGCTGAAAATCTATGAGATTGCAGAACGTGTAGGATATGCCACACAGCATTATTTCAGCACAGTATTTAAAAAGAATCTGGGTGTCAGTCCGGCGGAATACAGAAAGAGAATAGAAGAGAGATAGAATGCAGCAGATTCAAAGCAAGTGGTAGTAAGATCGGCAAAAATCCCCGTCGCGAGGAGAAAAATGGCGGTGGGGATTTTTTTATTACTGTTTTTTCACTTTAAATTTTTTAACTGTATGATCACTTTTAACTTTATTTTTAATATATTGAACCTTAATGGTATAGCTTCCGGACAGGAGTTTTTTGTTTATTGTAATTTTACTTGTTTTCTTTACGGTTGTTGTTTTGATAAGTTTGCTGCCTTTGTATAACCGTACGGTATATTTTTTAATTCCGGAAACTTTTTTGAAGCTGACGACTGCTTCTCTCTTTTTCACTTTAACAGTAAGCTTTGTCACTTTTTTTGGTTTTACGGTTACTGTTATTTTAGATATCACGCCGGAATTATCTGCTGCGGAAGCTGTAATTATGGTTTTTCCGGCTTGTTTGGCTGTAATTTTTCCACTTTCTTTATTTATGGAAGCAACTTTTGGATTTGACGATTTCCAGCTTACGGCTTTTTGGGATGCGTTGGCTGGTGCTACAACTGCTTTCAATGTGGTTTTTTGTCCTTCCGTAAGCGTTTTTTTACCGCTGATTGCCACTTTCTGTACAGGTATCGGCTTTGTCTGGTTGACCGGATCTGTGTCAGGCAGCGTTATGGATACGGTTATTTTGCAGGAAGCCTGTAAGCCATTTTGTGTTTTTGCAGTAATTATCGTTTCACCGGCTGCAATTGCAGTTACTATTCCAGCTGCATCAACAGAAGCGACAGAAGGCACAGACGAGCTCCAGGTTACAGATGTATCGGCTGCGTTATTGGGTTCTATGGAAGCGGTAAGCTGTGCTTTGCCTCCTGCTTCAAGTGTAAGAGTTTCATGATTCAGAGTGACTTTTGCAGGATTTACAATAACAGGCGTGGCAGTTACAGTTACTGAGCAGGAAGCCTGTAAGCCATTTACGGTTTTAGCCGTAATAGTTGTTACGCCTGCGGAAAGCGCAGTGATTAAGCCATTCTCATCGACAGAAGCGACAGAAGGCACAGATGAGTTCCATGTTACAGATGAATCGGAAGCATCATCAGGTTTTACAGTAGCGGTAAGCTGAGCCTTGCCGCCTGCTTCGAGTGAAAGCGTTTCATGATCGAGAATAATTGATGCAGGATTTACAATAACAGGCGTGGCAGTTACAGTTACTGAGCAGGAAGCCTGT